>JALSIV010000434.1 GCA_026989685.1 Pirellulaceae bacterium
CGTTCCTGTTGCCTGGGTGGGGCTGGCCGGATTGGTCGTGGTGGCGGTTACGGGATTGCTCTATCTGACCACTCGAAAAGCCGAGTGGGATTACTGGTCGCAAGCTGCCACAGAACTCGGGTGGCTGGCGTGCGGGCTCACACTCGCCACCGGCTCGCTGTGGGCTCGCGCCGCCTGGGGGACCGCCTGGACCTGGGATCCGCGGCTCACCACGTCATTCGTATTGTGGCTGATCTACGGTGGATGTCTGATTGTGCGACAGAGTATCCCGGACCGCAACCGGCGAGCTCGCGTCTGTGCCGTGCTGGCGCTGCTGGGAGCGCTCGACGTGCCCCTGGTCGTGATGGCGACTCGCTGGTTTCGCGGCATGCATCCGGTGGCTCCCGAAATGGCAACATCGATGCGGTGGATCCTGTTGGCCAACGTCGCCGTGTTTACCTCGCTGTTCACGGTGCTCCTGCTTCATCGCAAAGCGCAACTCGAACTGAGGGCACAGGTGGATTGTCGGGAGGAGCAGATCGGCGCCGGCATGCAGGATGCGACGTTCGTCGATGGGCACCTCCATTGAAGCAGAATCCTATTCTCGAACGGAGACATCGCATGCACACCTTTGCGTTTGCTTGCATCGTCGTCGGCGCCGCTGTCGCCGGGTATATGGCGAAGATGATCGTTGTCGATCGTCGTCAGAGAGCCAAGGTCGCCATGTTGCAGCAACGAGTCGAGTCCTTGAGTGGTGGGGCTTCCGTGCGAAAGGATCGAGCGGCGTGAATTCGCGAATACGAGACATCGCCTGCGCACTGCTGGTGGCTACGCTCGCCGGAGCCGGGCCGGCCGAACAGCGGCGCTGCGACGGCGTGATCTCGGGCACGGTCGTCAATGGAACCCGCCGGGACCAACCGGTCGCCGGGGCGGAGGTTGTCTTGCGCGTCGGCGTCGATGGTCGCTTTGTCAGTGTGGAAAGCGTGCGTTCGGGGCCTGACGGCCGTTTCGAGTTTACTCGGCTGCCCGTCGGCACGGGCCACGTCTACCTCCCAGGGGCCAATTGGCAGGACGTCCATTTTCCCGGTGAGCGGATCATCTTGGACGCAGATCGTTCGCGGGCCACGACGGAGGTCACGGTTTACGACTCCAAGGACCAGCCGAGTCCACTGATGATCGAATCGATGGAAATCGTGGTGCGGACGCTTCCCGGTGCCCTGGAAGTCACCGAGACCATGCAGATTCGAAATCCAAGTCGCTTCTGCTACGTGGGCGCGCCCCGACATTCGGAAGGAGGCCCGGTCACGCTCGAGCTGCGGATCCCGCCGGATTTCAAACGGATCACGTTTGAAAGAGAAGGATTCGGAAGACGATTTGCGGTGATTCGTGAAAAACTGGTAACCAGCATTCCGTGGCCACCCGGTGAGCGCTCGTTGCGCTACACCTATGTGGTACCGCATGACAAAAGCACGCCGACGTGGCTTCGGCCGCTGGATCTCCCCTGCCGGCAACTGCGACTGCGCGTGGAAACCGATGCGCCTCGCGCCGTGGCCTGCAGTCTCGACTCGACTGGCGTGGTTGGCGACGCTTCGGTGGAGTTCGTCGTCAACGACGAGTTGTCCGTCGGTCATCCGTTGAAGTTGGAGTTCGGCCATGTTTCCGTTCCGTGGATGAGCTATGCCAAGTGGGGTGCCGTGATCTTGCTTGCGATCGCCGTCGCGGTGGCAGTCATCGGAGCGCGACGGCAGTGGCATCCGAGATTACCCGTCAGTCAAAATAGACGGGCTCGTGCCGATCTGATCACGACCCTTCGACCGCCAAGCCGATGAAAGAAGACGAGACAATCCGTTGGTCTCTCTTCTCCTGCCCGATGCGACGGAATGTGAGGAAACGTCGGACGGCCGATCGCCCAAGGACGGGTGAACCGATCAGAATTCATGGATGGACTGAGTCGCTATTCTCGCTACCTCTACTGGATCGCGCTGGTCGCGATGGCGCTGCCGCTGTGCGCTGCCGACCCGGCTGAGGATCAGTTTATTGTGGCGGCTCGGCAGTACTCGCAGGGCCGTTGGCAGTTGGCGGCGGACGAGTTTCGCGAGTTTCTTCGGCGCTATCCGCAGCACGAGCGAGCCGCCGATGCGCAGTTCTTTCTGGCGGAATCTCTGTCTCAAAACGGTCAGTTGGAAGACGCTCAGGAGGTATTGGTATCGTTTCTCAGTCACCATGAAAGCCATGTTTACGCGGCACGAGCCCATTACCGACTGGGCGAGCTGGCTCACTTTTCCCGCCGGGACGAAGCAGCCGTTCCCCATTTGGAGGAGTTTCTGAAGGCGGCTCCGCGAGACCCCTTGGCGGCTCGTGCGTGGGTTTACTTGGCGGAAGCCGAGGCACTGCGTGGCCGAGCCCAGGCTGCCGAAGAACGGTACCAGCGAGTGCTGCGAGAGTTTCCGCAGGCGGCGGAAGCCACGTACGCTCGACTTGGCTTGGCCGATATTGCCGCCGAGCGAGGTCAGACGCCGGTCGCCATCGGTTTCTTGCAGTATGTGATCCAGCAGGGAAATGCCGAGACGGCGCGAGCGGCTCGAGTTCGTCTGGCGCGGATTTGGGTGCAGCAGGACGAACTGGAGAAGGCAGAGGCCGAGTGGCTGAGGGTGCTCGACGATCCAGAGGCAGCGGCATGGCATCTGGAGGGGACGGTCGCCATCGCGCGCATTCGAGCAAAGCAACGTCGCTGGGAAGATGTCGTCCGTTTACTGAAAGACCACCGGGAACTTACTCAAGGTGAATGGGCGCCGACCATTCATGGCCTGTTGGCAGCGGCGGCCGACGAGCAGGACGACCAGGAGTCTCTTCAAAGGGAGTTGTCCATTCTCCGCGAACAGTGGCCTCGTTCGGCATGGACCGAAGAGGTGCTGTGGCGTCTGCTGCAGCGAATGGACCATTCGCGATCGGACTTGTCTCGCGGTCTTTCGCTGGCTCAAGCGTTCTTGGACAGTTTCCCCGACAGCGACCGAGCTTCTCGTGTTCGCAAGTTGCGTCTCGCCTGGTTGCTGGCTCAGGGGGAATTCGAACGGACGGTTGAACTGGCCGGTGAGGAGGTGGAGGAGCAGTTGACCAAAGTGAGTGCCCAGTTGGCGGCGGGTCGGGCTGAAGAGGCGCTCGAGACACTGGACTCGATCCGCCCGCAAACCGAAGCCAACTCGGAACTGGCATCGATCGCCGACGGACTACGAGGCCTCGGGCTGGCTTCGACCGAACGTTATGCCGAGGCCATCGAGTATCTGGAAACAGCGATGGAGCGACGCCCCCGGTTCTTGGATGCGGCACGGGTGCGGCGATCGCTGATGTTGGCGTACGCCAAGACGCAGCAGTGGGAGAAAGCGGAGCAGTTGCGCCAGGCCTGGTTGGAGTCCGATGCGAAGGCGGCCACGCAACGGATCTACCAGCGAGCCGTCCTTCAGTTGGCCGATGAGTTGGCACTGGCAGGGGAGGAGGAACAGGCGTCTGCGTTGTATCGCGAGCTGTCGGCGTCGCAAGACGGCCAAGTGGCGGCTGCCGCACTGGCTGGACAAGCATGGTCCGCATTTCGCAACAACTCATCCGGGCGATCCGCCGAGATCTTTGGACGATTGATTGAGCGTTACCCTGAGCATCCATTGGCTGCGGAAGCGGCGTGGATGCGGGGGCGAGCACTCGAGCAGGAGGCGAACTTCGACGGCGCGTTGGCCATGTATCGCCTGGTCATCGATCGATATCCCCACTCGGATTGCGTTCCCAAAGCCATGCTCGACGCGGCGCGACTCCATCGTCGAATGAAGCAGACACCGGAGGCCGTCACGGTGCTCCAACGACTCATCCGCCAATACCCGACCGACGATCTGGTGCCGGTTGCATGGTACGAGCTGGCTTGGAATCACCGCGATGCCGGTGACAAGGATGCGTCGCGGGAGGCGTTCGCGACGATCCACGATCGGTACACGCAGTCTCGGCTGTGGGCGGACGCCACTTACCGTCTGGCGTCTGCGGCGACGGAATCGGGCGAATTCGAGCGGGCCGAGCAATACTTGGTGGCTCTCACACGGGAGCGTGATCGAGCGGGGGCGATGTGGGGCCATGCCTGGTTCTTACGAGGACAACTGGCCGGGCGTGACGGCGACTGGGCGGCTTGTCGGCAGGCCATGGAGAACGTCCTGGCTGCCGATTCGGGAGACGAACTGAGATTGGCCGCTCTGTTTTGGAAAGCCGAATCGTCGTTCCGTCAACTCAACTGGGAGGATGCACAGCGAGCGTTCGATGATCTCGCGGAACGATTGAAGGAACGGACGGCGCCTCCGTGGAAAGCCAAGGTCGATTTGCGCCGGGCTCAGATCGCCGCGCATCGCGAGGAGTGGAACGCAGCGTTGGAGATGGTCGAGCGATATCGGAGCGAGTACGGGGACGCCAGTGAAGCGGAGGAAATCAATTACCTCGAAGGCCGCTGCCACTTGGGCCGTGGTCAGTTCGATCAGGCTCGCCAGGCATGGCGGCGAGTCATCGACTCCGGCACTCGGCCTCGCAGTGAAACGGCTGCCATGGCTCAGTGGATGACCGGCGAGTCCTACTTTATTCAGAAGCGATACGACGAGGCGATCCGGGCCTATTTGCGTGTCGAAGCACTCTATCGGTATCCGAAATGGCAGGCCGCCGGACTGCTGCAAGCCGGCAAGTGCTACGAGGCGAAGGGGCAATGGGAGCGCGCGGTCCGGCTGTATCGTCAACTGTTGGATCATTACCCCGACAATCCTCACCGAGATGAAGCTGAGCGGCGATGGCGCGTGGCCCGACAGCGTTCCGTCGAGTCGGCGATTCGGTGACTGTTATAAGGAAAACGATGAATGAATGTTCGTGCAATACTCGGCCTGTCCCTGGCGGTCGGCTGGCTCTCGGCGGCTCCGTTGGGCGCGGCTGAAGAGGCGGGTGAAACCGTGATTCCCACTCGGAACTTGCTGGAAGTGATCGTCGAAGGCGGTTGGCTGATGTTTCCCATCGGCCTCTGTTCGTTCATTCTCTGTATATTCGTTTTCGAGCGTATCGTGAGCCTGCGACGGGGTTATGTCATTCCTCGCCCCTTCGTGCGCCGTTTTCTGTCGCAATTGGAGGAAGGCGAGCTGCAACGGCAGGAAGCGCTCGAGCTGTGCGAAGAGAATCGCAGTCCGATCGCTCAAGTGTTTGCAGCCGCCGTGCGGAAATGGGGCAAGCCGTCCGTGGAGGTCGAGCAGGCGGTGATCGACACCGAAGAGCGGGTCGTGCACTCGCTGCGCCGATATCTACGACTGCTCAACGGCATCTCGACGATCAGTCCGCTGCTGGGGCTGCTGGGAACGGTACTGGGGATGATCCGCGCCTTCAATGCGATTGTCGTGGCCGGTGCGATGGGGCGTCCGGAACTGCTGGCATCCGGCATCAGCCAAGCCTTGATCACCACGGCGGCCGGCTTGACCGTCGCCATTCCGGCGCTGGTGGCCTACTTGTTCTTCGTCGGTCGAGTCGATCGGTTGATGATGGAGATCGACGAGCGAGCGCAGCGCGTGGTGGCGATCGTCGCCCTCGACGGCTGGTCGGACGGGGCCGGCGCGACCAAACGAGGCAAGAAAAAACAGGCCGCCTGACCGCCGCCACCGTACCACCGTTTCCACCAGGCACATCGAGCAGACAGGAACGACTGCCATGGGTTTGAAATTGTCCTCGCCCGAGAGCCCCACGCTCAATTTGACGCCGATGATCGACATTGTCTTTTTGTTGATCATCTTCTTCATGGTGGGAACGAAGTTCACGGAGCTCGAACGTCGCCTCAGTCTGGAGGTTCCGCAGGTCAACGAAGCCGGCCCGCTCGCGCCCGCTCCCAAAGCGAGGACCGTCAATGTCTACCGGGACGGACGGATCGAGCTCGATGGCGACACGATGACCTTGTCGCAGCTCACCGAGGAACTGGCCGCAGCCACTCGAGAATACTCCGAGATCGGCGTGATCGTGCGTGGTGACGGAGACAGCTCCTTTCAGCAAGTGGCCGAAGTACTCTCGGCGTGCCGAAAAGCCGGTGTGTCGGATCTGGGTATCACGGTGAGAATCGCCCGGGGCCGTGAGCCGCTCCGGCAGAGGTAGGACACATGTCTGCCATTGGTGAAATCCGAATCGGAGTGCCGGACCTGCTGCTGGGGCGGATCGAGCTCAGCAGCGTGCAATGGATGGCCATTCTGGTGTGGGCGGGCTTCGCCATCTTGACCGTCTGTCTGCTGATCCTGATGCGGTCGAAATGGGGTCGGGACAAGCCGTTGGCGAAGTGCGTCGCTCTGTCGCTGATGGCGCACGTGTGGCTGGCTCTCTCCGCTTACGGAACACGCTTGGTGATCCGGCAACCGGTGAGCGAGCGCGAGCCCGTGTTTCACTTGCGTACCATTGACTTGGAAGCCGCATCCCCCCAAAACGACAACACGCTACCCAAGAATGTCGATCCGTGGGAACTGAGCGACCAACAGAGGGAGTCGGAGGTTTCCGACGTGGTGGTCGAGGAACCGGATGCGGCATCGGTCGAGGTTTCCGCTCCTGCACTCGCTTCGCGTCGGGCCACCGAGGAGGATGCCGCGGCGCCCTGGAAGGGCGCTCGGCAGGGCGTCGCTGCGGACGAAGACACGACGTTGCCGCAGTCTCCCACCGTCGACGTGGCGCCGCCGGTTGCATCGAACGTTGCGCCTGCCGCGGAGTTGGAAACTCCTGCGCAGCGGGACGACGTGGTGTCACGGCCGGCCGACAACCGAGTGGACGGATTTGTCGCCGAAGTGGTGGCGCCGGCACCCCAATCCGTCGCCACATCGACCGTGGTCTCCCGGCGAGTCAGCGATTCCATGGAATCGAAGGTCGCGGAAGCAGCCCCGCTGGAGGTGGTCGATCTGTCACCGCTTGAGCCTGTCCGGCGCGAGGACAACGCGGCGGTCCGGAAACTGTCGTTGCCGGAGGTGCGAGAAGCGTTGGCGGGAATGCGACCGCTGGTGCGCCCCGGAGACGGGCGCGCGGTGCCGCAAATCTACCGGCTGCGACTCGATGCGGAGAGAGAGAAGTGGTTTCTGCGGATGGGCGGCGACGCCGATTCGCTGCGAGCCATCCACCGTGCGCTCGCTTGGTTGGCGAGGCACCAGTCGATCGACGGTCGCTGGGATTCCGATCAGCTCGGCGGTGGCCACGAAGCCAAAGTCGCCGGCCACGATCGCGAAGGTGCCGGCGCCGACGCCGACACGGCCATGACCGGTCTGGCGCTGTTGGCATTCTTGGGCGCCGGTCATACTCAATATCAGGGCGATTATGTGGAGGTGGTGCAGCGCGGTCTCAACTATCTGCGTAGACAGCAACGTTCCGACGGTTGCCTTTCGGGACCTTCGCGCCTGTTCGCCGCCATGTACTGCCACGGGATCGCCTCGCTGGCACTCAGTGAAGCCTACGCCCTGACCGGCGATCCGCAGCTTCGTGATCCGGTGGCTCGAGCGCTCGCCTTTTCCCTGCGCGCCCAGCACGGCCGTGGAGGGTGGCGTTATCAACCGGGTGATGCGGGGGACATGAGTCAGTTCGGCTGGCAGGTGATGGCGGTTTCCAGTGCCCGCTACGCGGGGCTGGGGGTCCAGGAATCCCAGCGCGACCGCATGCGAGACTTCTTGCAGCGTTGCAGCGTCGGATCCGATCGGGCGTTGGCCGGCTACCGGCCCGGCGAGCCAGCTTCTCCTACCATGTCGGCCGAAGCGATGGTGTGCCGAGTGTTCCTCGATCAACTCCCCACGCCTCGAGGCATCGAACGATTCCAGCGGTACCTGGCCAGGCATGCGCCCCATGAAGGGAAAATGAACCTGTACTACTGGTACTATGGAACGCTGGCCCTTCACCAGTTGCAGGGAGACGTTTGGGAAACATGGAGTCGGCGGCTGCAGCGGGAACTGGTGCGGCGGCAAGTTACCGAGACCGAACATGCGGGGAGCTGGAACCCCGATACGGTGTGGGGCTCCTACGGCGGACGCGTCTATTCGACTTCGCTGGCCACCCTCTCTTTGGAAATCTACTTCCGCTACTTGCCCATCTATGCATGGCAGAAGTGATCGGCAGCTTGTTCCACAGTAGGGACGTGTTGGTGTCAGTCATCGGCAAGCGCCTGCTTGCATTGCTGTTCCAAGTACGCTCCGATCTTTTCCGCCATCGGTCCCATCATGACGGCTCGTCGCCCGCTGGCATCCGCCACCACTTGCTGTTGCGGCGCAATCACGATCTCGGCGTTCTTCTGCGTGTTCCCGAAGCGCAACAGGTACTGCCACTGCGGACGTTGCGGGGGGGGCTGGGTCCAGCGATACGTCCGCAG
>JALSIV010000435.1 GCA_026989685.1 Pirellulaceae bacterium
CCTGGCCACCCTCCTATACCTTTGCCGATTCCCTCGAGCAGCCTGGGCGGCTACTGCGTGAGAGGCCATTTCCGTGCGAGCCAGATGGTGAAGACTCCTGAGGTGAAAAACCGTGCTTTCACCCTGTGAGCATGAAAGTATAAGCAAGCCCTCCCAAGCGACAAGGCCCCCTGGCCGGTTTTTCTCAAAAAATCGACCAGCATCCCGGATGCCCTAGCCGGGCCGGCCAAAAGCCCTCACCGGACTCGCCTACCCGGGGATTTCAGTGGAGCCGGACGGACTCGAACCGACGACCCCCGGCTTGCAAAGCCGGTGCTCTCCCAACTGAGCTACGGCCCCTCCACTTCCCACCTGACGAACTCCCGCAGCATCGGCACCCGCCAAACAGACTCCCCGCCCGGCAAGTGCTCCCGTCGCCTACGGGCTAGTGGGCGCACGAAGATTCGAACTTCGGACCTCGTCGTTATCAGCGACGCGCTCTAACCAACTGAGCTATGCGCCCCAAATGCACCCGCGACATTTTACGTACGATCGGCCGGCTGTCAAACCGGGATGAGGAATTCCCGGAAAGGGGTCACTTCGGACACGAGGAAACCCGACCAAAGTCGGCCGCCGCCGGGCAAGGCAGCGGTCGCTACCGAAATGCGTCCCTGCCGCATCGGGCACAAAAAAACCCCGACCGAAGTCGGGGCCCAAACGGCTTTCGCGTTTGCCGGTGATGCACGGTTCGCCGGTCAGCGGCTAAGAGGCTGTCACAAAACTCCGTGCCGCAAGCAACACATCCGAGCTTCGGAGGTGGGACGGCAGGTTTTGTTGCAGGCTCTAAATTCAGTAGTTCGATCCGACACCACCGGTCACGCCGCCCACGACGTGGAAGTGGTTGTGATCGATGTAGATGACCTCCACACTGTCTTCGTCGATGATCTCGTGAGGAATCGGCCAACCCACCCACGTGCGTTCCTCGAAGTAGATCGTGCACTTGTAGTGGGCATGATGCAACTGCACGGGGCCGATGAGAGGCACGTGACGAGGCGGATCGAGATAGTCGGCGATCTTTTCCTTGACGATCCGTACGTTGTTCCGCTGCTTCTCGTAGAGAAACGGCAGGCCGCCCTCGATCGGCCGAGCCTTTTCCAGCGCCCGCATCACTTCGTCGTCGCTGGGCGGATCCAGGGCCTTGATTTCCGTCCCCGGAGGCACCTCGCCCATGATGGGCACCCGCTCATAACGCTCGTGCTCCCACGCCCGATCCTCGAGTTTGTCCTGAAAATAAGGGCTGATCGGGATGGGGACGGCCAGCAACCCCAGATCGGGACCTTGAGCCGGATTGAGACACCCCGAGGTGCCGACCGCCAGAGCACTCAACACCAGACAACAGGCCAGTGAAAGTCGTTTGTAAGACATAAGTCCATCCTTGCATCAACTGGCGGCTAGAGGCCGCGGCAAACCTATCACTCGCGAAAGCCGACTGGTCCTTGGCTCCAGCGGCCGCTTTTCGTCGCTAGCCTACTTATCGAGTGAAGCTGGGTGGAACTTGCGGGTTTTTCCGAAATTTCCGCAAAATCGGCGGCCACGATAGGACAATAGGACTGATGGGACTGATGGGACTGATGGGACTGATGGGACTGATGGGACTGATGGGACTGATGGGACTGATGGGATGGCTCGGCCATTGGGCTGGCCGCCGCTGGAAAAGTCGTCCTATCCGTCTTATCGGTCTTATCCGTCCTATTGTCCTATTGTCCTATTGTCCTATTTCTGCCTCGAAAATCGGTCTTGGCCGGGGATGTCGATTTATCGACAATGGGGCCGACATTTGTATCCACGTCACCACTTGCGAGAAGGCACTCCACGATGAAGACCGTCTTTGCGCCGACTCTGGCTCTGTTCTTCCTGATTGGCCTCGGTTCCCCCGCTCTGGCGGCCGGTCCTTCGGCCGCCGATGCCCTGAAGCTGCAACCGGTCCACGAGGGAATCGTGTACGATCGGCCGACTGAAAAGGAAGTCGCCAAGTGCACAATTCGCCCCTACCGCTCGGGCGATACTCGCGGCTGGATCGTGGAGGATGAAACGGGCAAGCCGCTGCGGCGGTTTCTCGATACGAACCGCGACAACAAAGTCGACCAATGGTGCTATTACCATCAGGGCGTCGAGGTCTACCGAGATATCGACTCCGATTTCAACCTCAAGGCGGATCAACACCGCTGGATGGGCACGGCCGGCTCGAAGTTCGGCGTCGACTCCGATGAGGACGGCACCATCGATACGTGGAAGTGGATTTCCGCTGAAGAGGTTTCCGAGGAAGCCGTTTATGCCGTGGCCTCGCAGTCGGTCGATCGCCTGAAGGCCATCCTGGTGACCGCCCAGGATCTGGACCAGCTCAAGATCACCGGCTCCCGCCGAGCAGAAATCCTGGAAAAGGCCAAGCAGACGATGAGCTCGCTCACCGCTCTCGGCAACTCGGCCGCTCCCATTCCCCAGAGCGCCAAATGGATCTATTTCGGAGCCGTTCGTCCCGGCCTGGTCCCGGGCGGTACCGAGGAAGTGGGAACCGATCTGATCGTCTATGAGCGTGCGGTCGCCATCTATCAGGCCGATGGCAAGCAGCACGAGTTTCCCCTGGGGACGCTGATTCGAACGCTTTCGGGCTGGCGGCTCATTGAAGTGCCTCTCCGGTCCGCAGCGTCCGAAACCAAGGTCGCTTCGTCGGGCGGGTACTTTTTTCAGACCTCGCTGACTCGACTACCTTCCCCCTCGACTTCGGCTCCTCAAGGCGATCCCGCGGTGCAGAAGCTGATCAAGCAACTCGAGGAGGTCGATCGCCAGTTGGCTCAAGCGGCCACGCCCCAGTCGCAGGCTCGGTATCAGGCTCAGCGAGCCGAAGTGCTGGAAAAACTCTATCAAAAGGTCGCCACGGACGAAGAGCGCAACAACTGGATTCGCCAACTGGCGGACACCATTGCCGCGGCGGTCCAAACTGGGCAGTACGCTGACGGGATCGAGAAACTGGAACAACTGTTGGAGAAGGTCTCCCAGGGCGACCGGGAGTTGCGGGCATTGATCCGTTTCCGGCTGGTGGCAGCTCGCTATGCCCAGCAGCTTGCCAAATCGGACGCCGATCCGGCCAAGGTCCAGGAGGAGTGGCTGAAGGAGCTGGATGACTTCGTCCGTGAATACCCGAAAGCCGACGACGCGCCGGAAGCCATGTTGCAGCTCGCCGTGGCGTCCGAATTCAGCGGCAAGGAAAAGGATGCGGTGAGATGGTATGAACGGATTGTGGCCGACTTCGGCAAGTCGGCTCAGTCCGCCAAGGCGGCAGGAGCCATCCGCCGGATCAACTCGGTGGGCAAGCGGATCAGCCTGCGAGGCAAGACGACCAGCGGCGACACTTATTCGCTCGATGCCGACCGTGGCCGGGTGGTGGTGGTGATCTACTGGGCCACCTGGTGCCAACCCTGCGTCGAGGAGTTGGATCGGCTCAAGCAGCTCTATGCTCGCTATGGCAGCCGCGGCTTGCGTGTAGTGGCCGTCAGCCTCGATTCGGATTCCAGCGAACTGCAGGCTTTCCTGGGGAAGAAGAAATACCCTTTCCGCATCTTGCACGAAGAGGGTGGCTTGGAGAGTCGGCTGGCTCAGGAGATGGGAATCCTGACGCTGCCCATGACGCTGGTGATCGACCGCCAGGGCAAAGTCGTGCGCCGATCCGTGCTGTCGGGCGAACTGGCCAGCGAAGTGCGCAAGGCCCTGGAATAGGACAATAGGACTGATAGGACGGATAGGACCGATGGGACGGCCCGGCCGTTAGGCTGGCCGCCGCTGGAAAAGCTGTCCTATCCGTCTTATCAGTCTTATCGGTCCTATTCCCTATCGGTCCTATAACTGTTTGGGGCGGGGGATCTTCTTGCTCTTTTTTCGGCGCCGTTTGGGTTTCCCACGCGCCCCTTTCTTCAACGCCGGATCGAGTTCCTCGCCCATCGCTTCCTTCATGGCAATGATCCGATCGCGGATGGCGGCCGCACGTTCGAAGTCGAGAGCTCCCGCCGCCTCGAACATCTCCTTCTCCAGCGACTGGAGGATTTTTTCGCGAGCCTCCCCTTCTTCGACGGCCTGCGTTACCGCCGCGGCGGCTCGGCGATGAGCGGCCGCATCCGCCTCGATGCCTCGCTGAATGCGCTTCCGCACCGTCTCCGGCGTGATCCCATGCTTGCGGTTGTAGGCTTCCTGCAGTGCGCGGCGGCGCGCCGTCTCGTCGATCGCTCGCTGCATCGACTCGGTCACCTTGTCCGCATAGAGGATCACCTTGGCGTCGACGTTGCGGGCCGACCGTCCGATCGTTTGCACCAGCGACGTCTCGCTGCGCAAGAATCCCTCCTTGTCGGCGTCGAGGATCGCCACCAACGAGACTTCGGGGAGATCGAGACCTTCGCGGAGTAGGTTGACACCCACCAACACATCGAACTGC
Organism: Pirellulaceae bacterium; assembly: GCA_026989685.1. Taxonomy (GTDB): domain Bacteria; phylum Planctomycetota; class Planctomycetia; order Pirellulales; family Pirellulaceae; genus S141-3. Next base: position 4,463 of record JALSIV010000435.1, read on the forward strand.
CCCTCGCGCAATCCCCGCAGCAACTCGACCCGCTCGAAGGCATCCAACTCGCTGTGCAGCCACTCGCAGGAGATTCCCTGCTTTTTCAAATAGGCGGCCAGGTCTTCGGCCAGGCGTTTGGTGAGTGTGGTGACCAGCGTCCGCTGCCCGGCCTCCGTCCGCTCGCGGATTTGCTGTACCAGATGAGGCACTTGACCTCGAGCCGGCTCGATTTCCACAACCGGGTCGAGCAATCCGGTCGGACGGATGATCTGTTCCACCACCTCCCCCGCCGTCCGGGTCAACTCGTAATCCCCCGGCGTCGCCGACACGTAGATCACTCGGTGGATCTTCTCCTCCCACTCCTCAAACGTCAGCGGCCGGTTGTCCAACGCGCTGGGCAAGCGGAAGCCATGCGCAACCAACGTTTCTTTGCGGCTGCGGTCCCCCGCGTACATGGCCCGGATCTGCGGCACGGTCACGTGCGACTCGTCGACGATCAGCAGAAAGTCGCGAGGGAAAAACTCGTAGAGCGTATCGGGTGGCTCTCCCGGCTTGCGGCCCGTCAGATGCCGGCTGTAGTTCTCGATGCCGGGACAACGTCCGGTCTCCAGCATCATCTCGATGTCGTAGCGAGTCCGCGCATCGAGCCGGTGGGCTTCCAGTAGTTTGCCCTCCTCCCGAAACCGCTCGAGTTGCTCAGCCAATTCGGCTCGAATCCCTTTCACCGCTTGAGCGATCCGTTCTTCAGGCGTCACGAAATGCGTCGCCGGAAAGAAGAACACCTGCTCGATGCGGTCGATCACCTCGCCCGATGTCGGATGAATCAGTACGATCTGCTCGACCTCGTCACCCCACAGCTCGACGCGAACGGCGAACTCCTCGTACGGTGGCCAGACTTCGACGCAGTCTCCCCGGACACGAATCTTGCCTCGAGTAAACGAGATGTCGTTGCGTTCGTACTGAATATCGATCAGTCCCGCCAACATCTTGTCACGGTCGACGAGCTGGCCGACTCGAGCCGACACCATCATTTTCTTGTAGTCGCCTGGAGAACCCAGCCCGTAGATACTCGAGACGCTGGCCACGATCACCACGTCGCGCCGCGTGACGAGAGCACTGGTCGCCGCCAAACGCAGACGGTCGATTTGCTCGTTGATCGATGCGTCTTTTTCGATGTAGATGTCCCGCTGCGGTATGTAGGCTTCGGGCTGGTAGTAGTCGTAGTAGCTGACGAAATAGTGGACGGCATTGCGAGGAAAAAACTCGCGGAATTCGGAATAGAGCTGGGCCGCCAACGTCTTGTTGTGCGATATCACCAGGGTCGGCATCTGCACCTGCGCGATGACATTGGCCATCGTGAAGGTCTTGCCCGAACCGGTGACGCCCATCAGGCACTGATGGCGCCGGCCGTCGCGGATACCGGCCACCAGAGCGGAAATCGCTTTGGGCTGGTCGCCGGCCGGTTCGAACGGAGCGTCCAGGTGGAATTCGCATGGCGGGGTGGATTGGATGGGTGGCATGAGCGGATGTTGGCTATGGCGAGAGGATCGGGGGCCCTCGTGGCCCTCAGTCGACACGGTTCTTTCCCTATTATTGGGTCTGCTCTACAATGGCGGGAGTGTGGGCCCGTCGGCGAGAAAGAAATCGACCATGTTCTCGCCCAATGGAAAAGCGTGGCTGGCTGTCGCCGATCAGGCCGTCTGTACGCTGCTGATCGCCTCCGCCGCCGGAATGCTGCTGACCGAGCGGTTTCGGCAAAGATGGGGCCCGCGCCTGCACGACTTCCGCGTAGCGGCCGACCACGAGCGACCGCCGTTCCAGGTCGATATCAACCGGGCCGCATGGCCCGAGCTGGCTCTGCTGCCCGGAATCGGACCGACCCTCGCCAAACGCATTGTCGCCAATCGTCGCGAAGAGGGCCCCTTTCGCTCCAGCCGGGACCTCCTGCGAGTTCGCGGGATCGGGCCTCACAAGCTGGCGGCCCTGCGCCGGCACTTGTGGTTTCCTCTGGAGCGTCACGAGCCACTGTCGTCGGACCAATCCCAATCGATCGCCAGATCGAGCGCCCGCACGGAATGAGTCAGCGCGCCGACGCTGATACGATCCACGCCGGTCTCGGCGACGCCTCGGACCGTCTCCAGCGTGATTCCGCCCGACGCCTCGAGAATGACCCGGGGGGCGGCTCGGTCCCGTAGTTCTACGGCCTGCCGCAAAGTGTCCAACGTGAAATTGTCCAGCAGCACCAGATCGGGGGCGGCTGACAGAACCGCCTCGAGCTGGCTCAAATCGTCCACCTCGATTTGCAGAGGAAGATGGTCGGGCGTTCCCATGCCCCCCGCCATTCGGGAGGCGGCTAGGCGAGCCAGCTCGACCGCCTGACGAGCCACTTCTCCCGATCCCACCGGAAGGGCCAACTCTTGGGCCAACGCGGTCAGGTGGTTGTCCTTGATCAAGATCGCGTCGAACAGGCCAGTGCGGTGATTGATGCCACCCCCGCAGCGAACGGCGTACTTGGCCAGCCGCTGCCAGCCGGGCACCGTCTTGCGTGTCTCGCAGATCTGAGTCGCCGTGCCTGCCACTTCTCGAACAAACGCCGCCGTCTGCGTGGCGATTCCCGAAAGATGGCTGAGGTAGTTCAACAGGGTCCGTTCCAGCGCGAGCAGGTCGGCGGCTCGCCCCGCAAGGCGCCCCACCACTGTGCCGGCCGATACCGGCTGTCCATCGCTCACTTCGGGCGACCACCGGCATTCGACATCGAACTCATCGAGTAACCGGGGAACTCCCGCCAGCCCCGCCAACACGCCGGCTTCCCGACTCACCAGCCTTGCCGCACCGGCTTGCCCGTCCGGCAACAAGGCCGCGGTGGTCACGTCGCAGCCTCGGTCCAGATCGGCTCGAATGGCCAATCGAACCAAATGGGCCAGATCATCGGCCAATTCCTCGTCCCATTCCCATTGCCGGTGCGGCCAACGTTTGGACATTCCTTGATCAGGCAACCGTAACCCCCGTCGCTTCGATAGGAGACCGCTTCTCCGTCATTTCCACCATCATCATTACTGTCACTATGACCGCCCGGAAAGCACCCTGGCAAGACGATCCACCAGCTTCGGTTTGCTTTTTGCTGCCGGCGACCTACGGTTGGGATGGACCGCGACTCTTGGGGAGGAGAACCGGTCTGACGGGCGGTGAGGAAAGCGGGAACGCTTCGAGGGGACCTCACCGTCCTTTTGTTTTGCGCCTTCCCTTGGTGCTGGTATCTGTTAGAGGCTGTCACAAAACTCCATGCCGCAAGCAACGCACCGGAGGCCGGATTAAGGGCGCGGCACGTTTTGTTACAGGCTCGAAAATCGTTCGAATCGGAAGCTTCCATGCCGCTTGATCGCGTCAGCCGAAATCGTTGTCGACGAATGTGCACCACGGAGGCCGGCGACAGGCACCGGGGATTCACGCTGGTGGAATGTCTGGTGGCACTCTCTCTGCTGACGATCGCCGGAGCCCTGTTGCTGCAGGCCACCGATTCGACTTTGGCCACTGTCGACACGCAGTACGAAGTCATGGCGGCTCGAGGTTTGGCCCGGCAGCTTGTCGAGGAGATATGCAATCGCCGGTTCCACGAGGCGGGTGACACTGCGCTCAGCACCGCCTGGGGCCCCAGTGCTTGGGAGAGTGCCGGCGACGGTCGTAGCCGGTTTGACGATCTGGATGACTACAACGACTATCGGATGATTCCCCCGGAAGATCTCTGGGGAGAGCTCCTGGGCAGCGAAGACGGAACCGGCGGAACACGCCATCCGGCCCTGCAGGCTCCGCGTGACAGGCTGGATCATTGGCACGTCCGGATTCGCGTCGGCTATACCGATCCGAGCGACTGGAGCAGGAGCTGGGACGGTACCCA
>JALSIV010000436.1 GCA_026989685.1 Pirellulaceae bacterium
AGTCGGGGTGACGTAACTGGAGGCGCACGTTCACGAACACGGGTTGGAGGCGACGGCCCGGATCGTGGAAGCTTATCCTGGGAAACTGGTCGCCGCGGCCTACCAGGGCGGACTGTGGCAAAACCCGTCGGCGGCTCGGGACGAAGCCTGGCAGCTATTCCGTTCGCGGCTCGAGCTGTGCCGGGCGATCGGAATCCCCGTTGTTATTGTGGCCGCCGACATGGCGGGCAAGCCGTCGATCGAGCTGGTGCGAAGTTGGCAGGACGACTTGCGGCGAGCCGGTGACCTGGCGAGCGAGTATGGGATTCGTCTGGCGATCGAGTTTCAGGCTCGAGCGACCGTGGGAAACAACCTGCTGTCGCTGGCGGCCATCTTGGCGCCGCTGGAGCACGACTCGCTGGGAATCTGCCTCGACAGTTTCCATTTCTTCACGGGACCGAGTCAGAGCGAAGATCTGGCTCGCTGTCCTGCCGAGTTGCTGTTCCATGTGCAGCTTTCGGACTTGCTTGCCCAGCCCAGAGAGTTGGCGTCGGACAGCGACCGCATTCTTCCCGGCGATGGTGACATCCCGTTGTCACCCATTGTGGAGCACCTCAGGCGGACGGATTATCAGGGAGCGGTCTCGGTGGAGACGCTCGATCCGTTGATCGGCCAGAGTCCCCCGGCGCAACTGGGCGACGCGGTGCGAGCCGCTTTGGAACGGTTGGGGGTCGAGGAGTGAAGTCTACGGCCGTCACCACCACCCCTACAGTCTCCGGCCTCCCGCCTCCGGTCTCGCGGGCGCAGCCCGCGTCAAGAACTCCCATACCCGAGACAGATCGGACAGATCGTCCAACAGCAGGTCGGGTTGGCTGGCGGCGAGTTCGTCGCGGGAGTGGATGCCGGTCGCCACGGCGATCACGTCGGCTCCCACGGCGCGAGCGCACGAGACATCGAGCGGCGTGTCGCCGATCACCACTGCGCGCGTCAAACTGCCGTTGGTTCGCTGTTTGGCCTCGGCCAGCGCATCGTGGGCGACTCGGTCGCGGTGGTGGTGGACGTCGCCGAATCCACCGAAGGCGAAATGGCCACCCAGGCCGTAGTAGTCGAGCTTCAGTTCGGCTCCCGAGCGGACATTTCCCGTGAGCAGTCCAATGGCCACGTTGGATTGCCGGCGAAGCCTCGACACCAGTGCGGGGATGCCGGGCAGCACGCTCCCCTGGTGGTGCGGGAGTTGCCGTTTCAACTCTTCCACATAGGCCCGGCGAAACAACTGCCAGTGCGTATCGGTGTCCTCGATGCCGTGAGCGGCGAAGAAGGCGGCGCCGATGCCCCGATCGGTCCGGCCGCTGAAGGGGACGTCCGCGGGGTGTTCCACGCCGAACTGACGCGTCAGCGCGCGGCGCATGGCGGTACCGCCTGCGCCGCCCGTCGTCAGCAAGGTTCCGTCGATATCGAAGAAGACGACCAACATCAGGGCTGTGCTCCGATCAAGGGGATTCCCAGCAAGTCGCCGTTGGCCTGGAAACCGTTTCCGTCGACGTCGACGAAGATCGGATTGGAGACGGCGATCGGCATGTTCTTGCCGTATTGCTCTCCCATGACCTTGACCATGTTGAGTCCCTCACCGGCGGCGACGACGATCAAGTGCGCGTCGCTCTTCAATTCGACCGGAATCTCGGCTTTGAACTTCACGACTTTGTCGCTGAAACCGGACGAGCCCTTGCGGCGGGTAAAGTTGAGTTTGGGCGAGGGGCGGCCGTTGATGAAGACCTGCACGCGGTTGATGTCGAGCCAGTTGGGGCACTGGACCGACACGTGCAGCACCAGCTTGCCGTCTGGAAGGCGCAGGTCGTCGCCGGGATTGGCTCGAGTCCGGCTCGATTCCGCCGACACGGCTTCCACACTCATGTAAGGGCCCGTGGACATGATGATGTCACCGGCCTTCGAGGCGGCTACGATTTCCATCGGGTCGATTTCCGCCGGATCGTCGGTTTTCGAGCGGATGTAGTTGCGCAGCCATCCCGAGCCGTGGAAAGTGTAGTGAGCGTCCGTGTTGACGACGCCCGGGATGCGGTAGCCCAGGTTCAATAGTTGCAGCCAGCGGATGATGGGGCGGCGGTCGTTGCGGTTCTCCGGAGGCGTCTTGGGATCGAGCAGAATCTTCGCCGGAGGATGGACTTCCACCACATGCATCACGTCGAGCATTTCCCGGAAACCGGTGTCGGGCTGGCCGTCCAGGTCGCGGTCGCCGTAGATCTGCTGCAGGTCGGGGTGATTGGTCTGCACCAGCTTCTCGGAGTTGTTGTCCCACATCGCCAGCCGCCGAATCTGCACGACCGGATCGGCGTTGATTTGCGGGCCCCCGCCATCCTGGCGATGAGGTCGATGAATCAGAGGAAACGCGTTTTGATGGTTGACCGGCAGGAGTTGTCCCGTCAATTCGATTCCCGGACACGTCGCCATCAGGTGTTCCACCTTCAGGGCCTTCAAGTGGGGCGTGTACGAGCTGATGCGGTTGTGTTCGGTGCAAGGGGCGAACTCGATGTGCTCGCACAGCAGATTGAGCACTCGGCCGCGCTGACTGGTGGTGTTGTCTCCCGAGGGGGACGAGTGGCTGTGAAAGTCTGCGCTGATGCGGCCGGTCGAATCGACGACGTGAGCCAGCGAGACGCGCAGTTCGGTCGTCTCATTTCGTTTCACTTCAATCGGCTCGAAGGCGGCGTCATATTCGGGGCCGTAGCTGACCACGACTTCGTACTTGCCCGGTGTCAGCTCGGTCTTTACCCTGCCGTTGGGCGTGTAGCACAAGTTGTGGACTCGAGCCGTTCGGCTATCGGGCCCGAAGAAAGGCGTCTTGGTTCCGTCGATGCCGTGGAAGGCGATCTTGGCCGGGATCGCGTGGCCCTTGTCGTCGGTCACCGTGACCTTGGCATAGCCGCACGATTCCATTTCGATCCGAACCGATTGAGGTTTTTCGCCGCCGATGGTCCGAGTCACTTCGGCGGTTGGTCGGCCCAGCGCTTCGGCTCGGAAGGTGTACTCGCCCGGCGGCAACTCGGTCACCAGCATCCCCTTTTTCCACGTCCGTCCCCACGCGTAGGGTTTGCCGTTTTGCAATGCGGTGATCTTGGCGTTGGCAACAGGTCCGTTGGAGTCCTTGACGGTGGTGGTTACCACATCGACGGGCTTTCCGGCCAGTCTGCGAGCCGTGGCGCGAACCGCGAACAGCGTCCGTCCGGGAAAGACCCGGCGCTCGATGGTGAGCGTCGATTTGGCGGCGATCTTGGCTCGCACGTTCTTGTCCGCGTCGTGCAGTTCGATGACGCCTCGAGCCGCCTTCGCAGGTTGGCGGTCGCCCATCACGACCACTCCGTAGCCCTGCCGGAACCACTCGTCGTAGGCCCAAAATAAGTGCGTTTCCGGGTCGACTCCCATCTGAAACGTCTTGTCGGCTCGGATGGAGTCACTCAAGGTGACCGTGATGGGCTTGTCGAGCGGGTTGGTGAGTGTCGAAGTAATGGTAACGTGATGGCTTCCATCGCGGAGCGTGTAGGTGACTTTGGCCGCTGGGCGACCGTTGCCGGCCGGCGCGTCGAAGCTGAGCGATACGACCTTGCCCTTCGCCGGCAGCGATTTCGTCACTTGGCCGTCTACGGTGACTTGGAGCGACTTGGGAGAGAACCGGTAGCGGCCGGCCAGGGGATAGTAGGCACTGAGTTGATCATTGGAGCCGCGGTTGAACGTGAGGTCGATCAAGGCGGCTCCCACGTTCTTGACGGTCAAATTGGCGTGGCGGGTTGGCGTGGGGAAGGCGACAACGGCCGTGATCCGGTCATTCTTGAGCACCACATCGCCGAAAATGGCGTCGACCTCTTTGCCTCGAGGGGCAAGACGGGACCAGTTGTCTTTGTTGAGCCGGGCGATTTCCGCAGCCGACAGACTGGAAGAGCCAAGGATCAGGACGACCAACACGGCTCGGCAGATCAGCATCGAAGGCAGTCGCTTCACGGGGTAACCTCCACCAGGAAAGCAGGTCGGGGGAAATGGGCTGGTTCGGACCTTTACTATAGAGCGTGAGGCTTCCACACTGTATGGCCGTCAGCGAAAAACGCTTGAGGGCGAGAGTAGCAGCGGACAGGTAGTCAGACTGGAGTGCTCATGGGATCCACGGAGATCATTGACTTGCGGAGCGACACCGTGACGGTGCCGTGCGCTGCCATGCGCCGGGCGATGGCGGAGGCGGAAGTGGGGGACGACGTGATCGACGTCGATCCGACCGTCGCCAGGCTCGAGGCGGCGATCGCCGAGCGGTTGGGCAAGGAAGCCGCATTGTTCGTTCCCTCGGGGACGATGGCCAACCAGATTGCGGTGCGACTCCATTGCCGGGCGGGCGAGGAATTGATATGCGAGTCGACGTCTCACGTCTATTTCTTTGAACAGGGAGCCTACGCACAGCTCAGCGGAGTGGTCGCCAAGACACTAGTCGGTGATCGCGGTGTGCTTGAGCCGGAGCAGTTCGAGGGGGCGGTTTGGCCCAACGACGAGCATTTTCCGAGAACGAGGCTGGTTTGGATCGAGAACACGCACAACATGGGCGGTGGGACGGTTCAACCGTTCGACACGCTGGCTCAGATCAGCCGGTGGGCTCGAGGACGCAACCTGGCCTTGCATATGGACGGCGCGCGGTTGTTCAACGCCGTGGTGGCCAGTGGCCGGGGAGCAGACGAGTGGGCTGGCCTGTTCGACACGGTCAGCGTCTGCTTCAGCAAGGGGTTGGGGGCTCCGGTGGGGTCGGCTCTGGTGGGGCCTCGAGAGATGATGGCCGAGGCGAGGCGGCACCGCAAGCTGTTTGGGGGTGGCATGCGGCAGGCGGGCATCATCGCGGCCGGGGCCCTGTACGCCCTGGAGCACCACGTCGCCGAGTTGGAGGCGGATCACGCCAAGGCGCGGCGGATCGCTCGGACGGTGGCCGAGTCGCCCCATCTGGCTCTGGTGAACGGGCCGGTGGAGACCAACATCGTCTATTTTCGCATCGAAGGGCTGGCCCTCGGAGCCGCCGAACTGGTGGATCGCCTCGAGCAAGCGGGAGTTCGGCTGCTGTTCGTGGACGAGACCATCCGTGCCGTGACGCACCGCGACGTATCGATGGCGCAGGTGGAAACGGCTCTGTCCCGTCTCGTGCGGATCCTTGACGACGCATCCCGGTGGGGCCGGTGAGTCTTTGCATGATTGCCCTTGGAGACGTACCATGAAATAGTGGACTTTGCGCGTCGAGCCGGGACCTCTGAGAAAGCCTGTTGGGACAAGACGGATGGCAGTGGGGATCAACGACTTCTGGAAACTGGCCGTCCGCAGCGGCGTGGTGACGTCGGAGCAGGCTCACCTGCTGCAGCGACAGTTCGCGGACCACACGAAAGCGACCGATGGCAATGGCAACGCGAAGAAACTGGCTCAGTGGCTGATCGACGCCAAGGTACTCAGTCGCTATCAGGCTCGTGTGTTGCTCAAGGGACTGGCGGGCCCGTTTCGATTCGGCGACTTTCGCGTGGCCGACCGTGTGCCGGATCGGCGGTTCAAGCAAACATTCCGTGCGGTTCACTCGCCGACCGGACATCCCGTGGCACTCCGCTTTTACGATGCCAGTGTGGTATCGGACGAATCGATGTGGCCGGCGATTGCCCAGGCTGTCCACCAGTTATCCATGCTCAAGTCGGCTCGCGTTCATCGCTATTACCAGTGGTGCGAGCAGGACAAGTATCGCTTTGCGGTGATGGAGGATTTTTCGGGCAAGCCTTTGAGTCAACGGCTGGAAGAGTCGGGGCCGCTCGACTGGGAAACGGCATGCCGGGTGGTCCGACAGGTGGCCGAGGCGTTGGCCGAAATGCGTACTCTGCAGAAGGTTCACGGTGATATTCGACCGGAGAACATCTGGTTGACCGACCACGGGTGTGTTCACCTGATGATCGAACCGACCGACTGGATGACCCCGGTCTCCCTGATCGTCAACACGCCGCTCGACGGAACACGCCTCGACTATCTGGCTCCCGAATTAACGGTTGCCGGACATGCTCCGGACCTGCTTACCGACTTGTACGCTCTGGGTTGCACACTGTACGAACTGCTCGCGGGAAAGCCGCCGTTCGCGGAAGCCGAAGGAGCGGCCAAGATCGAGCGGCACGTGAAGACTCCGCCGGCATCGCTGGTGCAGCAGGGGGTCCCCGCAGGAGTGTACGCGGTGGTGGAAGCGCTGATGGCCAAGAATCCGCCATTGCGGGTGCAATCGACCGAGGCCCTGATCGAGCGGATCAACCCATTGGTGCCGACGTCCGATCCGCTGCCGATACCGGGGGCCAGTCAGGCGGAATTCGAGGAGGCGATCGGGGCAGCGGACGCCGAAGGGCCGCCCGAGTTGCCGGCTGCTGTCAGTGGAGAAACTCCACCTTCCGTTCCGTCGGTAGTGGTGCCGGAGCCCCCCGATCCCCGTGCAGACGGCGTGCCGCTGGTGGAACCCGGCGGGTCTCCGGTGGTCGTGGACGAGCCGGTCGAGGCGCCCCTGGTGATTGGAAGCAGCTCATCACCGACTCGACGCAGGCGCAGGCGCCGGAAGTCGCGAGCCTGGATCGGATGGTTGGTGGCAGCTCTGTTGCTGGCGGCCGGCGCCTATTTCGTCTATCCGTCGCTGGTATCGAGTGAGAGTGGTGACGGCGCCGAAGCGGGAGATGGCAAGAAGGAGGCTGCCGCTGAAACTGAAGGCAAATCGAACAAGTCGGGGAAAACCGGGACACCGGACGAAAAGGCGGAGCCGAAAGACGAAGCGGGTAATGGGCCGGCATTAGTCGATGATGACGGCAAGACGCTGTGGGCCGATCCACTGGAGGGCAAGCCGATCAGTCTGGCGTATCTGCCGCCCGGCGGTCAGTGCTTCATTGCCTGCCGTCCGGCCGACCTCGATGCGGCCGAGGCTGCAACGAAGTTCCAGGCAGCACTCGGGCCCCGGTGGAAATACTACCGGGAACAATGGGAGAGCTTGACGAAGATTCCCTGGAAGGAAATCGACCAGTTGGTGATCAGCTTTGCGGCGGAGGAAGGGGGGGCCTTTCCCAGGCCTGCCCTCGTGGCCTACCTGGCCTCATCACCGGGAGAGGCCGAGTTGATTCAGCGGTGGGGCAATCCGCCTGCCGAAGCGGTGGAAGGAAAACGCGTCTATGCGCTGGGAGACTGGCACGTCTACTTGCCTGCCGATCGGGAAGGCAAAGTGGTGGTGCTGGGCAGTCTTCAGCAAATCAAGGATGTGATCGAGTTCGACGGCGCGCCGCCGGTGGTGTTGCGGCAACTGACGCGTCTGTTGAGTTCGAGCAATGACCGGCATCACGTTACTGTTTTGGCCGTTCCCGGATTCCTGGAGAACTCGCTGTTCCGAGACGACTTCCATTTCTATTTCGGCGACAGTACTCGAGTGCGGGACATGTTGGCGTCGGTGTTGATCGAAGAGGTGACCGCGTTTCGCTTGAGTGTGGCGCTGGGCGATCCTGTCTATGTCGAGCTTCGGCTCAATGTGGGATCGGCACCGGATGCAGCGACCTTGCTCAAGACGCAACGAGAGCGGCTGGGACGGTTGGCCGAGTGGAGTGAGGACCGGTTGAGTTCGGTGGTCGTGCCGGAATACTGGCGCCGAGTCGCCATGCGCTATCCCCAGATGCTCCGGTTTCTCGACCAGTATCTGCGGGCCGGCGTGGAAGGACGCGAGCTGGTATTCAATGCCGTGCTTCCCACCGTCGCGCCGGCCAATTTGCTGGTGGGTGCCGAGATGATGCTGCTGGCCGGACAAACGGCCGGCAGTGCGGCGCCGAAGGAGCCGGAGAAGAAGACGCCCAAGAGCATGGAAGAGCTGCTTTCGGCGAAGATGTCGATGATGTTCGACCAGACTTCACTCGATTTTGCCGTGAAGGATCTGGAAGCGATTGTGAAGGACGAGTTTCCCGACCTCGGTTTTCCCTTCGCCATCAAGATCCTCGGGGGCGATCTGCAGCTCAATGGGATCACGCAGAACCAGCAGATCGTCAACTTTCGTCAAGAAGACAGGACGCTCAGCGAAATCCTCACCGCGATCGTGATGAAGGCCAATCCGATCACGACGGTGAAGAAGCCGTCCGAGATGGACCAGAAACTGGTCTGGGTGGTGGCTCCCGATCCGGCCAACGCCGATCAACGTATCATCCTGATAACGACTCGCGACGCCGCAGAGTCGAGAAAATACGAGCTTCCCAAGCCGTTTGTTCCTTGAGCCGACGGGCTCGGTTGGGCGTTCTATTTTATGACGATTCTATTCCATATCGCCTGCCCTACCTGCCGC
>JALSIV010000437.1 GCA_026989685.1 Pirellulaceae bacterium
TCGGAAGATCGACTGGCCGATCTGCGAAGTTCGCCCAGCGACACTCCGCCCCTCGACACTTCCTGACGCGCCTCGCCGTCGCACCACGCTTGACCACGCCCATCGAGTCGGCCAAAGCCCCTTTGGCTTGTCTCACGCTGCGCTGATCTCTCCACGGCTTCGGCGGTTATTTACGGCATAGTAGTGGAAACCGCCGTCGTGTCCGACATCGTAGACCGGTACGATGTGGGTATGATGGAGTCCGGCGGCCGCTCGCGCCTCTCGCTGAAATCGTTCCAACCGGCGCGAGTCGTCCGGCCCTCGGGATGGAATGACTTTGAGTGCGACGCGCCGGTCGAGCGACTCCAACAATTCAATCAGCCGAGTCTTGCGCTCTTGCCGAAGTGCGGCCTGTGAAGGTGAAGAGAAACCGGCAGTGAAATGGTCGCCAAGGACTCCCGACTCCACACCGGGGGAGCCTCCAGCCTGGCAAGACCAGATTGCGGGAATCGCCCAGTCCTCCCAGTCGATCTTGGCCCGTTTCCGGCCACGGTAACCGCGAACCAAACCGGCTCTCGACATCTCCCGGCGGCCAGGTGATCGGATCGGGTGTCGCGCCCGTTGGTCATGAGGATCCGTCACGGTCTGCCGATAGAATGGCGGTTCCCGTGGCATCGCAGACACGGAGTTGAAACTCCCATTGGACCGTCCAGTCTTCCTGCTGCTCGTTCTGGCAGATCTTCAGCAAGATCCGGTTGACGCCGGGGCGCAAGGTGACTCGGTAGCGGTACTGGTCCATCTGCATCCCCCGGTGGTATTCGTCCCGGCCGAAGATGAACTCGTCGTTGAGCCACAGTTTCCAGGCGTTCTTGCACCCCAGCCGCAGCTCGACTTGCTGTTCGCGCTCTGAACGAAAATCGGCCCAGGCGTAGCCCACCACTTCCTTCAGTTTCCCGTACGGCTTGTTGAAATCGACCATGCCGAACGGATGGTCGGTTTCAAAAGGTCGCCATTTCACACTGCCGGTCTTGCCTTTGTAGACTCCTCGAGCATTCAACTCGCGCTCCGGGGGATAGACCGCATCGAAACCCTTTCTGTCGCTGTTGTCGAAAGGCGCGATCAGTTTCCACTGAGTGATGAAGCCGAAATGGCGAGGCAGGTCGACGGTCTGCCCGAGTTTTTTCAAGGCGGCTGCGATCTGCTTGACTTGGTCCTGATCCCGTGCGGCGTGCAGCGCGCTACGGTAGGCCTCGATCGCCTCCTCGCGCTGCCGTAGGACATCGATCGTCTTCGCCTGACGGATGAGTCGATCCACGGCCTCACGCCGCAATTCGACACTGGGGTCGTTGGCCATCTGCTCCAATAGCCGCTCGCGAGCCGTCTCATCGAAACGCACCAGCCAGCGATAAGCGAGGTAGCGGGCTCGAGGATCGTGTTGCCGATCCAAAATGAACGCTTCCATCGCCTCGCGCGGCAAGTCGGCCTGGCGGTCGAGTTGGCGGCCGGCCGCCGCATCGACGGCCGAGCGGAGCCAGTTGGCGCCCAGCGGCGTCGCTCCATCGATGGCGGCAAGAACGGCCGGTAGCCGCCGGGCATCGGCATGGGCGACGACTTGCCAGGCTCGAGCCACCTCGCGGTGATCGCGGCCATCTTGAGACGCTTGCTGCAGCACCGACAGAGCTTGCAGCAGATCGTCGGCTCGAGTCGTAACCGTGGCCAGAGCAATCAACGGGCAGAGCAGGGCCAGGCGAACGGCAACAGCAGAGGGCACGGCAGGGTTCTCCGGTGGGTTGTTGCTTCGGGTGGGATGAAGGGGGGATGAACTGTGGAAGCGGTATTATAGCAGGCGCCGCCCCGTTTGCAGCGAGGGGGGAAGGCCGACGAGTTTCTGCCAGAGTTCATCCCGTTTCCACAACGAGCGTTGTGCCAGATGTTCGGCGAGCGGCAGCAGCAGCAGAACGTCGGCGGCACAATAGCGGATCAAATCGGCTCGAGCCCGCTCATCACCGCCCAGCTTCCAGGCCCACCACCACTGCACGGCTCGAGCTCCATCCACGTCTTCCAGGTCGGGAGGGCGGGACAGGCCGAGTCGCCGGGTGATCGATTTGAGTCCTCCCGAGAGATTCCGGTGGTGGGCGATCCAGCGCAGATCGAGGTGAGGGCAGGGCAACTCGGGGACGTGGAAGGTGCTGAGGATTCGAGGAACGTCGAACATCGAACCGTTGAACGACACCAGCAGTTCGATCTCTTCCAACAGATCGAGAAAGTCGTCCAGGTTCTCGTGCTCGACAAATGTGTGGAGGCGATCCCGGTGCCAGGCGACGATCACCGTGATCGTATCGTCTCGGTGCAAGCCCGTCGTTTCGATGTCGAAGAAAGTGGCTCGGTCGAGGTAATGGTTCAGGATCCGCCACTGATCTTTGGTGTGGAATCGCCGGACGAACGTATCGATGCAGTCTCTTTCCAGAGCCTCGACCAGTTCGCGGCATTCACGCAGCAGCACCTCGCGCAGCGACCGGGAAAGGGCGTCGGGGCGTTGGAGCACATCATGCCAGGTGCGGATCCCCGCCGACTCGAGCGCGGCCAACCGCCGCGGCCCGATGCCGCGGCAATGGTAAAACGCGGAAGCGATCAATGGAGTCGAGCCCTCTTTTCTTGCAGGATCTTGTTGGCGCGTTGCAGCCGCTTCATCAACCGTTGTTGTTCGAGGTTCGGTTCCGGAGGAACCACGGCCTGTCCCGCGTGGAGTGTGAAGTGGCGAATCTGCGGTATCACCACCTGACCGGTCAACAGCGCCTGCAGCAGGCTTTCGGTGCAAGCCACCGCCGCGTTGGTTTCGACCAGCAGCCTTTCCAACTCGGCGTCTTCTACGCCCGGTGGCAGGGAAGTGACACAGGAGGGACAGCCGGCGGCGCATTCGCATTCCCGGATGATCGACAGGCAGAGTTCCAGGGCAGTCGCCAGGTTTTCGAAGATCTTCTCGGAGAATCCGACTCCACCTTCGATCGCGTCGTAGACGTACAACGCACTCTTCCACTCGTTCGATGCCACTTCCGCCAGCGACACGTCGGTGTGAATGTCCTGCACGTCTCCCAGGCAGAGACTGGGAGCGGTTCGCTTGAGAATATAACTGAGTCCGTACAGGGCGGCCCCGACGTGGCGCTTGTCGTGCTGTTCGATGGCCGTTTGCCAGTGGGGAGGCGGATAGAGCGAGAATCCGGTGGTGTCGTAGATGAACGGATCGAGCGTGATGGGGCCGTAGCCGATATTCTCCAGGGTCTTCTCGCGGATCTTCTTGTAGAGCTTGGGTTGGCGGTTGACGTTGACATAGCCGAACTCGAGTTGGGCTCCGTGTAGTTCGCTCTCTTCCAGCGACTCGGTTATGGTGACGCGGGCTTCCCAAACCGCTTCGGTGTAGTAGTCGACGTCGACCGGTTCGACCCGGCAGAGCTTCTTTTCCAGGTCGAGTTCCATCGACATGTAGCGCCGTCCCAGGTGCTGGTAGATGGCGTCCTTGTAGAGTGTGCCTCGAGCCCCGATCGGGTCGAGTTCGCCGATCACCGTGGTGCCGCAGTAGATCTCGACGTTGTAGTCGGTCATGCCGCGCAAGTTGACACCCTTGGCCGGATAGTCGCGCAAGGCGTAACGATACGCTCCGCGGTAAGGACGGAGTGTGCCGTCCTCTTTCAGCACTTGCATGGCGGCCGGATAGGCAGGCTGAGGAAACTCGATTTCGTCATCGCGCAGCGGATGTTCGTGAGCGGCACACGGCAAGTGTTGCAGGAGGATATAGGGATTGTCGGCATTGAGCCAAGCTCGTTCGATCGGTGTCGATTGCACGAACTCGGGATGGTGGACGACATACTGGTCGATGGGAGTGTCGCGAGCGATATAGACGATGGCGGCGCGGCTGCCGCGGCGACCGACCCGCCCCGATTGCTGCCAGAAGCTGGCCATCGAACCGGGGTAGCCGGTGAGGATGCACAGCTCCAAGTCGCCGATGTCGATTCCCAGCTCCAGTGCGTTGGTGCTGATCACGGTGGTGATGCGGCCCGAGGCGATGTCGCGCTCGAGTTGCCGGCGTTCATTGGGGAGCAGGCCTCCGCGATACGGTTTGACCTTGGAGCGCAGCGCCGGGTTGCGGTCGAGCACGGATCGGCAGAGTCGTTCGACTTGCTGGCGAGCACGGCAAAAGCAGATCGTGCGCACGCCTTGGCGAGTCGCTTCGCGGATGAGCGGGATGGCCAGCGACGAGGCTCCCTTGCGGTACAGGGCGTGACCGTGGCTTTCGACCAGCGGCGGATTGAGCAGATAGAGATCGCGGTCGGGACGAGGTGCTCCGTCCTGCGCGATGACATGGAAGGGCCGCTGAAACAGGGCTTCTACGTGTTCGCCGGGATTGCCGATGGTGGCGGACGAGCAGACGAACACCGGATCGCTGCCGTGCATGCGGCAGACTCGTACCAGGCGCCGCATCACATTGGCTACGTGCGAACCGAACGCGCCGCGGTACATGTGGACTTCATCGACCACGATGTATCGCAACCGCGAGAGAAAGGTGCGCCAGCGGCGGTGATGGTTGGGCAGGATTCCCGAATGCAGCATGTCCGGGTTGGTGATCATGAAGTCGGCTTGCGACTGGATGCGGTTTCTCTCGTCGCGAGGCGTATCGCCGTCGTAGGTGCCGAGCCGCGTCTCGACGCCGGCCGTGGAGAGCAGCTTCCCCAGCGTCCCCTCTTGATCTCGGGAAAGTGCCTTGGTGGGGTAGAGCAGCGCGACGCTGAAAGGAGCCGGAGCTTGCAGGTACTCGTTGAGAATGGGCAGGAGGAACGACAGCGTTTTCCCGCTGGCGGTGCGGGAAATCAGCACCGTGTGGCGATTCGACGAAATGGACTCGAACGCCTCACGCTGATGGGAATAGAGGCGTTCGACGCCCGAGGATCTCAGAGCGGTAGCGAGGCGCGGATCGAGTCGTTCGGGGAAGGGGGCGAACTGGCCGTCGTTGCCGCGCAGCACACGATGGCAGGCGATCTGCCGGGAAAAACGCTGCTCCATCCAGTCGATGAATGCCGAGAAACTCATCGGAAAGTCCGTCCATGTTGTGGCTAGAGTTTCCGCACATGGTAGGCGATCCCTGCCATTGTGAGAAGGTAGGGAGGCGTTGGGCGAATGAGGGCAAGTCTAGTCCACCAGTCCGATCTGTTCGAACGGGATCCGCTGGAATCCCAACTTCCAGGCGGGCGAGTCGGGTCGAAGCTGGAAGTTGTGCGCCGCGCGGTCGACGAATCCAGGGTCGTCGTCAATGAGGTTGTTGCGGATTTCGAGGTCAAGCCGGGATCGTTTCATCCATTCCGTGAGTAGCCGCGGGACGTTTACTTCCTCAAGCGGTAATAGTACCAGAACATATCGCTGCGACACTCCAGGTAGTCGGATCGCACGTACGGCCTCAAGTCGGCGTAACGTACGACGCGAACAAACCGATCCTGGGGGATCGGGTACTCCCGGTTCAGCAGCGACGTCGTGCCACGTTCGAACAGGAAACGCCGACATTCATGGTTGCGGTGCCAGAATGCCTTGGTGGTGCGGCAGATCTCCCGCACATAATGCTCGCACGCCGCCGCCTCGAGTTCTCCCAAACTGTTTTCATTGATAAACAAATCGACACATTGGTCGGGGAGTTTCGAGATCTCGAATGAAGGGAGGAGCAGGAAATCGAAGTCGTCCAGACAGGTCACATCCCACTCCCTCTCGCCATAAAGCAAGAAACGCTTTTCGGGGAACGTTTTCATGAGGAAGTACGAGGCACAGCACAGCGTCTCGGGAAGGTCGAACCCGATGTAGCGGAAGTCCGATTGATGGCGGGAGAGAAAGTAGACCAGGCGGCCGAATCCACCGCCCAACTCGGCGATCAACGGCCGGTCGGTTTCCAGGAATCCGGCGATCATGCGAGCGTAAACGTCGGTGAAGACCGATCCGGGTGAGATGAGGTGCCCGTTGACCGACATGCCGCCGAAATTCCCGTGATTGGGCATCACCAGTGCCGAGAGGTCTCGGCCGTCACTTTCGAACTTGAGCCACCACCGGATCAGCGGCGTCATGATCTTCTGTTCGAAGTGGAGCGCCTTGTGCCGATCGATAGCGCACTGACGAATCAGCCGACTTTCTTCAATTCCCGTCGGCTGGTGCCACGAACCGAAGTTCGTCAGAAAGCTGTGGAACCGCTCGATATCGTTCGCCTGCAAACTCTCCGTCACGTCCTGGTACGCGGTTCGCAAGATGTTCTTCCACATGCTGGAGGGTTGGTAGAGGCGATCGACCTGGCCCTGAGTCTGTTTGGCCTGCCGGTAAGCGGAGAAGATCCGCTCTACCAGCGGCCGGTCGGCCGCGTCGGGACGAATGGGATCGGGACACCACAAGTGGGCCTCCAAAGGCGGGCCGTCGCCATAGGAAACCTGGTACCGTTCCCACAACGCATCGAGAAAGAACCGATACGTCTTCTGCTTTCCCAACCGCAGCCCTGCCGCGAGAATGTCGGCTGTCCAGTGTCCAATGCGTCGCTTGTAGCCCATCGGAAAGCCCTTCGAGCACGTGTTGACCCCGCCAGCCGACTCCCCCTCTGCGGAGTGTTCATCGCGTCCTCGGGTTTGGTCGACCAGGTGAAACAAAACGTCTTCCGTTCAGCGTAGCATCTTATCGGTGCCCATTTCCTTTCCCAATTGGTCGAGGTGCCACCGTCTTTGCGAAAAACCTGTACCATGACGTCGGTTCATCCTTGCCCCAATCGCTTTCAGTGTGAGAATGGATAGAGAGCATTCTGCGCGGAGTGCGGCTCACATCTTCCCATTCACCTCGAAGGGAGTACCGTCATGCTCTTGCGACTCGTCTATCGTGCGGCCATCGCCGCAGTCGTTTGCTCGGCTCTATGGCTGCCAGCCGGTTCAAGTTGGGCTCAGCACGGTCACGGGGGCCATGGTGGTGGTCATTACGGGGGCGGGCACTTTGGCGGTCATCACGGCGGTGGCCACCATGGCGGTGGCCACTACGGCGGCGGTCATTTTGGCGGTGGCCACTACGGTGGCGGGCACCATGGGGGAGTCGGCATTCACGTCGGCGGGCACCACGGGGGAGTGGGGATCCATTTGGGCGGCCATCACGACATCGGGCACGATTATGGCGATCACCACTGGGGCGGCCACTATTTCTCGTACGGCCACCACGATTTGTATGATCACCATGTGCCGATTTACTTCGGCTTCTATGCAGGGCCCTGGTACGGTTGGTACGACGATCCCCACTACCACTTTTACTCCCCCACCATCATCGTCGACCGGCAGGTTCAGGTCGGAAAAGTCGTTGTAGACGACGGGCGAAGCGCCGCTCAGGCTCCCGAGCAAACCCCGGATTCCGCTCAAGGTCAGGGCGATGCCCGGCCTTCGGTGGAAGGACTGCGGTACAAACGGCGCGGCGAGGATGCGTTTCGGGCCGGCAACTACCGCCAGAGCTTGCGATATTTCAATCACGCGATTGTCGAATTGCCACGTGATGGCAGGCTCTATCTGCTGACCGCTCAAGCCTTGTTCGCTGTGGGCGAATATCGCTCCGCGGCCGCCGCGATCCACCAAGGCGTTTCTCTGTTGGACGCGGACGACTGGGGAAGCGTTGTCCAGAACTATCAGGACTATTATCGGGGTGATGCCTATGTCCGGCAAATGCGGCGGCTCGATGCGTACATCGACAAAAACCCCGAAGCGGCTTACGCGTATTTTGTTCGAGGCTATCAGTACGGTTTCTTGGGCCACAAGGAAGCTGCCGTAGCCGACCTGGCAAAAGCCTGGGAACTGGAGAAACGAGACGAGTTGGCCGCACGGCTGGTCGAGCGGTTCGGGGGCAAACTTCCGCGGCAGTCGGGTTCGCAGCCCGATACCAGCGCACCGGTCTTACCCACGCCTCCGCAGTCGGCTTCGGGGAGTGGCCAGTCTTTTTCGGATGCGCAAGCGGGCCACGATCACTCAAGCGGTCAAAGCGATGGTCACCATCATGGTGCCGATGGCCATGACCATTAGATCGATTCGTTGTGACGGTACTTGATGGTAGTGGATCACGTAATCCAGTTCGTTCTCATCCAGTCCATAGGGGCCGGCCAGCGTGACATCGATGCTGATCGGAGACTCCGTGAGCCGCAAAAGGAAGCGTCTAAGAGCCTGTAACTCACTTTCCGCACTTCGAGAGAACATTTTCGGCTAATTTCTGAGCCGGATCAATCGGGGAGGCCGTCCTCTTGTCGTGTCGCCGTGAACACGACGCTCGTGGCCGACA
>JALSIV010000438.1 GCA_026989685.1 Pirellulaceae bacterium
CGGCCCGCTGAAGGTCTTGTGCGGGTTGAAGTGCATCATGTCGGCGCCGAAGTCGCCCGGCCGAGTCACCCCCAGGATGGCGTTCATATTGGCACCGTCCAAGTAAATCAGCCCCCCGTGCTGATGAACCAACTCGGCGATGCGTCCGATCTGGCCGTCGAACCGTCCCAACGTATTCGGGTTGGTCATCATAAAGACGGCCACGTCGTCATCGAGCTTCGCAGTCAGATCCTCCAAGTCGACAAAGCCCTCGGGAGTACTCTTGACCGTAACCGCCCGCATTCCGGCCATCTTGGCGCTGGCCGGATTCGTGCCGTGAGCACTATCGGGGACCAACACGCACGAGCGGTCTTCGTCGCGCCGGCGAAAGTAGGATGCCGCCACCATCAGCGCTGCGAGTTCTCCGTGAGCCCCGGCGGCAGGCTGCAGGGAAACGGCGGGCAATCCCGAGATCTCCGCCAGCATCGACTGCAGATCGTAAAGCAGCGCCAACATCCCCTGAACCGTCTCATCGGCCTGGTAGGGATGCAGATCGACGATGCCCGGCTGCGACGCCAAAGCCTCATTCCGCTTGGGGTTGTACTTCATCGTACAGGAGCCCAAGGGATAGAAGTGGGTGTCGACCGACATGTTGAGCGTCGACAGGTTGGTAAAATGCCGCACCACATCGGGCTCGGTCACCTCCGGCAGCGGCAAGGGGCGTTCGGCGAGCATGTTCCGGGGAATCAGATCCTCCACAGCCTGCCGACGGACATCGCATTCGGGCAGCCGCACGGCTCGGCGTCCGGGGCGGGAGAGTTCAAAGATCAACTGCGTAGCTTGTCGATTGCGCATCGGGATTCTCAACAGTTTTCGAGCCTGCAACGAGACCCGCCTCGCCGCTTTCCGGCCTCGGGCGTGTTGCTTGCGGCATGGAGTTTTGTGACAGCCTCGTCATACGACATCGTGTGACACTTGGGCGCGGACGCGGCTCACTCAGCCGCTCGCGCGGAGCGCCCCAGCCCAACGT
Source organism: Pirellulaceae bacterium (assembly GCA_026989685.1). Lineage (GTDB taxonomy): Bacteria > Planctomycetota > Planctomycetia > Pirellulales > Pirellulaceae > S141-3. Next base: position 1,010 of record JALSIV010000438.1, read on the forward strand.
TCGATTTCCTGGCGCGTGCGTTTTTCCGTTACCGCGACCAGCAGTCCGTCGGCGAGTTCCGGATACCAGCGTCCCAGCGGCAATCCGGCCAACACGCCTTGCTCACCGGCACGGTGCAGGGCCTGCTCAATCTGACCGGTACGGTCGCGCACCGCGAACTCTTTGAAACATGGCCCGTCGAACAGCCGTTCATACCGATCGTCCGCCGTCAGCAGTTCCCGGGCGAAGCGGGCCTTGTGCAGACATTGCTCGGCTACCTCACGCATGCCGGCCGGCCCCATCAGCGACAAATAGACGGCCGCTCGGAGAGCGAACAGGCCCTGGTTCGTGCAGATATTGCTGGTCGCCTTTTCGCGGCGGATGTGCTGTTCGCGGGTCTGCAGTGTGAGCACCCAGCAGCGCCGGCCGCGCCGGTCGACCGTTTGGCCGGCCAAACGCCCGGGAAGTCGGCGCAGAAAGCGCTCGCGACATGCCAAAATGCCCAGATAGGGGCCGCCGTATTGCAGCGGCGTTCCCAGCGACTGCCCTTCCGCTACCGCCAGATCGGCTCCCCAATCCCCCGGCCGCTTCAGCAACCCCAGGCTGATCGGGTCGAACACGTGAACCACCTGCACGCCACGATCGTGAGCCGCCCGGGCCAGCGCCTCGACCTCCTCCAGCACGCCGAAGAAGTTCGGGTGCTGCACGACCAGGCACGCCGTTTCCTGATCCAACTCGTCGGCCACCCGGTCCACATCCCCCTGCCCTGCCCGGTTCCACCCCACTTCGCGGCACTCGGTTCCCAACCCTCGCAGATACGTCCGAACGATCTCGCGATACTCCGGATGGACCGAACGCAGCATCACGATCTTGTGATACCGGCGGGTCTGGCTGATTGCCATCAACACGGCTTCGGCGGTCGCCGATCCCCCCTCGTAGAGGCTGGCGTTGCTCACATCCATACCGGTCAACTGACAAATCAGTGTCTGATACTCGAACGTGGCCTGCAGATTCCCCTGACTCACTTCCGGTTGGTAGGGAGTGTAGGACGTGTAGAACTCGCTGCGAGACGCCACATGGTCGACGACCGCCGGGATGAAGTGGTCGTAGGCGCCGCCTCCCAGGAAGCAGGCGGCGTTTCGCGGTGACACGTTCCTGTCCGCGAGTGTCTGCAGGTGCCGCTGCAGTTCGAGCTCACCATAGGGACCGGGCACGTCGAGCGGCCGCTGGAGCCGCAGTTCCTCCGGCACTTGTGCCAACAACGCCTCGACCGACGTTTCGCCGATCGCCGCCAGCATTTCGCGAATGTCCTCGTCCGTGTCGTACAGGTACATCGTGTCTTACGCCTCTCCCTCGCACTGCTTTCGATAGGCCGCATAGTCCATCAGTTCCGACAGCGACGTCTCATCGGTGATGCGCACCTTGATCAACCATCCCTCACCGTACGGGTCGTTACTGAGCACTTCCAGCCGATCCGGGAGCGTCTCGTTGACCGCCACGACTTCGCCGGTCACCGGACTGTAAATCGGACTGACCGCCTTCACCGATTCCACCTCGCCGAATTCCTCGCCGGCCACGACCTGCGTCCCTACTGCCGGGAGTTCCATGAACGTCAGATCGGTCAATTGTTCGACGGCGAAATCGGTGATCCCCACCGTCGCCATCTTCTGTCCGCTCGCTTCTTCCAGATGGACCCACTCGTGCGACTCGTCATACAACAACGTTTCCGGGTTCAACGACACGGCTTTCGTCCCTTCCTTCAAGACCGGCGATTCGACTCGCCTCGAAAACACACCTGTGGAATGTCCGCCATCGTCTCCTCAATCGGTTCACCGATCGGTCCGCTGATAAAACGGCAACGGCACGACCTCGACGGGGACCTCGTTACCTCGAATGTCGACCGTCAATCGGGCTCCCACTTCCGATCGCTCGGGCCGCACGTACGCCATCGCAATCGGAACCTGCAACGTGGGGGAAAAGGTGCCGCTGGTCACTTCGCCGACCCGTTCGCCCTTATCGAGGACGGCGCAATGCTGCCGAGGAGCCCGCCTCCCTTCGGCTCGCAGGCCGACGCGCACGCGAGCCGGTGGTTGATCGGCCAACTGCCGCAGCGCGTCGCGCCCGATGAATTCGGGATGATCCTTGAACTGGACCGCGAAACCGAGCCCTGCCTGAAAGGGATCGATCGTCTCGTCCAGTTCATGTCCGTAAAGCGGCATGGCCGCCTCCAGCCGCAGCGTGTCGCGAGCCCCCAAACCGGCGGGACGGCCGCCCGACTCGACCAGTCGTTCCCACACGGCAACGGCCTGTTCGGCCGGCAGCGCCAACTCGCATCCATCCTCTCCCGTATACCCCGTACGGCTGACGACCACGTCCGCCTGCAACACGCCCGTGTAGTAAGTCAACTCCTGCAAACGGCAGTCGGCCAGTTGCATTTCGTCGAGCACGCGCTGCGCCGCGGCCAGAGCGTTCGGTCCTTGCACGGCGATCATCGCGGAAGCGAGCGTATCGTCGTGGATCTCCACATCGAACCCCGATCGGTGCTGCTCAAACCAATCCAACAACTTCTGGCGGTTGGAGGCATTGACCACCAGACGCCAATCGACGGCATCGTCCCCCGGATCGAGCGCATAGACCAGCACGTCATCGAGAATGCCGCCGGCCTCATTGGCAATCAGCGAATAGCGGATCTGACCGGGGCGCAACGTATGGACTCGGCGAGTCAGGACGCGATCCAGGAAACGGACGGCATCCGGTCCGGCGAAGCGCAGTCTGCCCATGTGGGAGATGTCGAACAGCCCGACTGCCTCGCGGGTCGCCAGATGTTCGCGTGTGATCGACTCGTATTGCACCGGCATCCACCAACCGGCGAAGTCGACCATACGGGCTCCGTGAGCGGCATGCCAGGCAGCCAGCGGCGTTTTGTTGAGCGACTCGTTCATCGACACGAATTCCAAGTGTGGTCCAGGATTTCCGGCCTGCCACCACACCGACCACGGCGGGCGCGCACGGCATGGCGAGTATGCAAGTGAGCATCGAACGGAGCGCACGGCACGGGCGGGAAACCCGCGATGCTCGCGGCTTCCACCCTGGTCAGCCCGAAATGCCAAAAAGCGCAGGATCGGAGTATACCGCAGCGACGCCGCCGAGGGTACCGGTCAGAGCCGTCTCTTGCAGCGGGAGATCTTCTTCTTGGTACTCCAGCCGAGTCCGATGGTGCTGGCGGTTGAGGGTCAGAGCCGTTTCTTGCGGCGGGAGATCTTCTTTTTGGGCGTCCGCGAGCGCCGCGTGCGGCCAGCCTTGGCTTTGTGCTTGCGCTGGCTCGTCCTCCGGCCCGAATCGGCCCCGCGCCCTCGCCGACCTTTCTTGCCCCGCCGCTGCGGGGTCAACTCGTCGGCCGTCTTCCGTTTCCGAGCTCCCTCCTTCAAGTGTCCCAACAGACGGAAGTCGACTTCCCGCCGGTCGATGTCGACCCGAGCGATCTCGACTCGCACCGCATCTCCCAGCCGGTAGTGGTTTCCCTGGCGGTAGCCGACCAGAGCGTGAGCCTGCTCGTCGTAATGATAGTAGTCGTCTTGCAACGTGGTGACGTGGACGAGGCCCTCCGCGGGCAAGTCGGTCCCCTGCACGAACAGACCGAACTCTTCCACTCCCGTCACCACTGCTGGCATCTCCTGGCCGATCCGTTGGGAAAGCAGCATCAGCAGCTTGATCTTGATCAGCTCCCGCTCCGCGTCCTCGGCCCGCTGCTCGCGCTCGGAACAGTGCTCCCCCAACGTGTAGAGCGGCTCGGGATCGCGCGGCGGCGTCTTGCCCGTTTCCAACAAATCGAAGATCCGGTGGACCGTCAAATCGGGATAGCGACGGATCGGCGAGGTAAAGTGACAATAATGCGTCATATTCAAAGCGTAGTGCCCGATATCTTCGGGACTGTAGATCGCCTTCTGCATGCTGCGCAGCACGGCCAAGTTGACGGCCGCTTCCTCCGGGCGATCGCGCACCTCGGCCAACACGCGTTTGATCTCGAAGCGACTCTCCAAACTCTGGCATTCGTAACCCAGTTCCCGCACGAATTGCGTCAGTGCCTTGAGCTTTCTCGGGTCGGGCGCCTCGTGGACCCGGCGGAGGAAGGCGATCTGCTGGTCGCTGAGCGTTTCCGCCACCGCTTCGTTGGCGGCCAGCATGAACTCCTCGATGATCTGATGGCTTTCCGTGTGCTCGACCTTGTGCGCCCCCACCACGCGACCCTCCCGGTCCAGATCGATCTTCACTTCGGGCAGATGCAGTTCGATGGCTCCCCGCTCCAAGCGCCGACTCCGCAACACCATCGCCAACTGGTGCATCTCCCCCAGCAGTCGATGAACTTCCGGGGTCAGCTTGTCGCGCCACGCCTCCCGGTCCGCCAAATAGTCGTCGACCTCCTCATAGCTGAAACGGCGGCGACTGCGGATCGCCGAGCGAAACACTTCGACATGGAGCCGGGTTCCGGTCGGGGACAACTCGATTTGTGCGGTCCGAGCCAACCGGACCCGGTCGGGCTGCAAACTGGCGACCAGATTGCTGATCGTTTCGGGCAGCATCGGCAGAACACGGTCCGGCAGGTAGACGCTGGTCGCCCGCTCTCGAGCCTCGCGGTCCAGCACCGACCCCGGCTGCACGAAATGAGCCACATCGGCGATGTGGACGCCGAGCAGCCAGTTCCCGTTTTCGAGCCGCTCGAGCGAAATGGCGTCGTCGAAGTCGCGGGCATCGGCCGGATCGATGGTGATGATGGGAACGCCGGTCAAATCGCGGCGGTCCTTGGGCACCGATTCTTCATAAGACTCGGCCACTTGGTGACCGGCCGCCAACACTTCTTCGGGAAACGCTTCGGGCAAGTCGTATTCGCGCATCACCGTGAGGGTATCGACGCCGGGAGCCCCCTTGGGACCCAGCACCTCCACGATCACGCCCTCGCCCGGTCGCATGTGCGAGGGAAAGCGCACCAGTTCGATCACGACTTTGTCTCCGGGAGCCACATTCTTGGCACCCGGATCGCCGACGGGAACGGGCTGGGCGAATACGCCTCCGTCGACCGTCACCATCCCCATCCCGCCCGGCTCGGCGTACGTCCCCACGAAGCGGTGCGTTTCCCGCTCGAGGATTTCCACGACGGCCCCGCGCACCCGCCGGTCCGGCTCGACCGCTTCCCGCCCGATGCGAATGCGCACCACATCTCCGGTCGACGCGTCCAACGTCCGGCGGCGCGGCACGAACACGGCCGGAAGCTTGGGCTGCCCCGGTGCCGACTTGGGAATCACCAGACCGTCTCCTTTGCGCGTGCGGCGAAACACACCGATCAACTCGCGCTTCTTCCGCTCCTCGCCCCCGCGGCGCACCAAATGACTGGCGCCGTAAGCCAACTGGCCGCGTTTGACCAGGCGTTTGATGACCTTCTTCAGCTCGCGCCGCTCTTCGGTCGTCGAAAGCCCGATCTTGCGAGCGATCACTTTGGGTTTGACGGGCTGGTAGCCGTCCCGATAGACGTACTCCATCACCCGTTCTTCCAGCGTCTTGTTCATGACGTTTTCGACTCCGGGCCGCGGTACAACTTGCGGCCCATGCTCGGTTCGTAAGGTGTCCAAGAACTATCGGGGTTCACTTCGCTGCCGAGCATCTGCTGAACCGCGTGGAGCTTGGCATCGAGGTTGTCCAGAAAGTGCAACGCCACCGCCTCGGGTGTCATGGGAACTCGAGGACTACCGAACTCGAGCGTCCCGTGGTGACTGGCGATCATGTGCTCCAACCGCATCCGCAACTCGCGAGGAAACTCGGCGTCGCGCTGCCGTTCGACCCGCCGGACGTGCTCGCGCAACAAAGCGGCCCCTTGCAAAATGTGCCCCACCAACTGCCCCTCGTCGCTGTAAGCCAAGTCCCGCTCATACGTCAGCTCCTCGATCTTGCCCAGATCGTGCAGGAAGGCCCCCATCAGCAGCAGGTCCCGATCGACGAACGGATAGAGCCCCACGACTCGATCGGCCAGTTCGAGCAAACTGCAGACGTGCTCCAGCAGTCCGCCGCGGTAGGCGTGGTGCAGCTTGATCCCCGCCGGCGCCGACTCGAACCGAGCCACGAACGATTCGTCTTGAAAAAAAGAGTCGGCCAATTCCCGCAGCCACGGCTCCTCCATCGACTGCAGCAGCTCAACCACGCGCCCCCTCATTTGACCGGCATCGCGAGGCGACACGGCCACGAAATCGGTCTCGTCGACCTCGCCGTGCACCGGCTCGATTTCCGAAATGATGATCTGTAGCGCCCCGTTGTAGAATTGGCTCTTCCCTTCGACCCGAACGTAGTCCCCATCTTCGAACCGGCGATAGACCCGGTCATTGGCGTTCCACATCATCCCGGTGACGGTTCCGGTCCGGTCGGAGAGCCGCACCTGCAGGTAGAGGTTGCCGGCGCGATTGGGGCGGAGCTGCTTTTGGGAGACCAGGAACACCTCGTCAATCGACTCGTTGGCCCCGAGCTGCCCGATGAACCTTCGCTGAGACATACGTACACCCCCCTCTCCAAAAGAAACCCGACCGCCTCGGGTAGCAGAATTCGTCCGCGGCGATCGCCACCGTACCACCGGCAACCACAGAGGGCAGCGTAGCCGATCGGAAGCCCGAGAGACAGCGGCGCGGCGGGGATCGGGCCGTGTTCTAACCCGTGATGCGCTTTTTCGTTGCAATTACCCCCTCTCCAATTACAATTCAAAACTGGTAGTTCCACCGTTCCAACCGGTTAACCGTTCGAACCCGGAAATGCCCACAAGCGGCTTGAGGGCTCTGAACTACCGACCCGTTTAACATCTGGTAACATCTGGCATTCCCACTACTTGCGTCTATTGGGCGGTTCCGCTCGAGTCGGCCGGTAGTACGAGGTTCCCGAATCGACAACTTGCTCTAAGGGCTTGGTGCATGACCATCCGTCGAAGAAAATCAACGCGGCGAATGAGGCGATATCTCCGAAAGCGGGCGAACCGCGAGCTGTCATCGCTGCATGTGGAGCGCCTGGAAGAGCGCCAGTTGCTGGCGACCGGCCCTCAACTGATTTCCATCCAGCCCAACCGGGGCGATTTGCTGCTGGAAGGCCAGGTGCGGAACGAGGCTCCGCGCGAGTTGGTGTTCCGTTTTCAGGAGTCGGCCAACATCGATGCGGCCACACTGCCGCTGGGTGACGCTCCCACGCGTTCGGACAGCATCCAAGTCTGGCGATCCGGCCAAGACGGCCAGTTCGAAGTG
>JALSIV010000439.1 GCA_026989685.1 Pirellulaceae bacterium
GATGTCACGCACCTCGATCGGAATCGGCTCCTTGCGGATGCGAGCGTTGTGGTGGTTCGTGAATCGATTCGAGTTATTCAGGTGCCGCTCGAGCAACGGTACGTCTTTCAGATCGCCGGCTTTCGCGACTACCATCGCCGCCAGCGGAATCGTGTTGGACCGGGCGTCACTGCTTTGCAAGACCTTCCTCGACAGCACCTCGGCCGCCTTCATCCGTTGTTTCCTCAAACAAATCTCCAGCACATAGTAGGCGGTGCGACCTTCACTCCGTCCCATCGCCCACGCATCGAGCAACTTGAGCATGATGGGATCGCGCAGAGCCAGATCGGAGGCCGGGTAGGACAGGAGCGAGTAGAGCCCGATCACCGGCGAGTAGGCCTGGTCATCCTCCGGCAAGCACTTATCCGATGTGAGAAACAGCAGCAGAGCCAGCGTCTCCTTGTCCTGCCGCACCGTCCCGACTTTCATCTGCGCCATCTGGTTGCTGCGGACCTCCGAGATTTTCCGCTGAAGTTGCGAAATCCAGTTGGAGGTGCGATCGGCTTTGATGGCCGCGTGGATCAGGTCCCCATCACGGCGAAACATCTCGGCGTAGAGTCGGCGGGCGGCCGGTTGGTCTTCCACGACCGACCGGAATCGATCCCAGCCGGTGGGAGGCGTGGCTCCGGGAACCCCTGCTACAAACGCCTTGAGTTCGGCTTCAAAGCCGGAATGCAGAATCTCCTGCAGCAGCGACCACGACCGGACTCGCACTTCGAGATCGGGAGATTGCAGGCCCTTTTGCAAGGCAGGGCGAGCCGACGGGCCCAGCGCCAGCAGTTGGCGGGCGGCCGCTTCGCGCTCGCGATAGTCGTCGGCACCCAGCCGCGTGACCCACTGCCGAGCACGGGCCTGCTTATCGGCCTGAACGGCCTTGTCCGCAGCAGCCTGTTGGACCGGTTGCGAGTCGTTCCCCGGCGGCTCGTCGGCCGGCGCCCGCCCGATCCCCAGGCCGGCCAGCGCCAGCGCCCATCCATAAAGTCCCCAGTACCCTACCGCGCGACCCATGAATCACCTCGACGCCCAAAACGAAGCCGCAAGAAACCGCCCCTACGGTTCGTCCCCCATTGTAACATGGCGGCCGACGCCTGCCCACAGCCGTCTACTTCGAGGATGACGAGGACTCCCGTTCCTCCATGGCCTGGATATAGCGCCGCAACCGCTCCAGTTCATCGGCGACGTCCAAAAAACGGATCATGTTCTCCACGCGCTTGACCAGCTCGACCTTCTGCACCGGCTTGGACAAGAAGTCATCCGTTCCCGCTTCCACCGCTCGCTCGATGTCCCCCAGTTCATTCAAGGCGGTCACCATCAAAATCAACGTTCGCCGCGTCGCCGGATCCTGTTTGAGTTTTCGGCACACCTCGAAACCGCTCAATTTGGGCATCATCACGTCGAGCAAGATAATGTCCGGCTGTTGCGCGGCCACTTGCTCGAGCGTCTCTTGGCCGTCGGCGGCAAAAAAGACTTCATGGGGAAACCGTAGTTCACTCAAGTACGCTTCCAGCAACTCGCAGTTGGCCTCGTTGTCGTCGGCGATCAGGATTCGAGTCGTTCGCGGCTCGGCCATGGCTTGGTCCTTCAGTCTTGACTGGGAAGGGACGCGGCGGCGGGCATCGAGAGGACGTCTTCGCATCCGGGCGGAACCGGAGCGGGAAACTGGCGGCACATCTCCCGAACGCTGTGGCGGATCCGCTGGTGGCAGGCTTCGTCGTCGGGACTCTTGAGTGCCTCCAAGATCCAACCTCCGATCTGCCGCATCTCGGTCTGGGCCATGCCTCGCGTCGTCAGAGCGGGCGTGCCGATCCGAATTCCCGATGGGTCCATGGGCTTGCGAGTATCGAAGGGGATCATGTTCTTATTCACCGTGATTCCACACCGCTCGAGCACCTCTTCCGCCAAGCGGCCGCCGATCTCCAGTGGCGTGACGTCAACCAGCATCAGGTGGTTGTCGGTGCCACCACTAACCAATGACAAGCCGCCCGCCGCCAAGGTCTCGGCGAGTGTTCGGGCATTGTCGATCACCTGCTGCGCGTACGCGCGAAAGTCCTCTTCGGAAGCTTCGAGAAAACAGACGGCCTTGGCTGCCACCACATGCATCAGTGGACCGCCCTGCAATCCGGGAAAGACGCTCCGGTCGATGGCTCGAGCATCCTCCTGGCGACAAAAGACGACACCTCCGCGCGGCCCGCGCAACGTCTTGTGCGTGGTGCTGGTGACGAAATCGGCCACGGGAACCGGGTTGTGGTGCAAGCCGGCCGCCACCAGTCCGGCGTAGTGGGCCATGTCGACCATCAACTTCGCCCCCACCTCCTCGGCAATCTGGGCGAATCGGTCGTGAGGAATCTCGCGCGGATAGGCGCTGGCCCCGGCCACAATCAACTTCGGCCGGTGCTCACGCGCAAGTGCCGCCACTTGGTCGAAATCGATCCGGTGGCTCTGAGGGTCGACACCGTAAGCCACGAAGCGGTAGAGCTTGCCGGAGACGTTGAGTTTCATGCCGTGAGTCAGATGGCCGCCGTGAGCCAGATCGAGCCCGAGCACGGTGTCTCCCGGTTCGAGCACCGTGAGATAGATCGTCATGTTGGCTTGGGAACCGGAGTGGGGTTGCACATTGGCGTGCTGGGCGGAAAAGAGCTTGCAAGCCCGTTCCCTGGCCAACTCCTCCACACGGTCGGCAAACTGGCAGCCGCCGTAATACCGCTTTCCCGGATACCCTTCGGCGTACTTGTTGGTGAGCACGCTCCCCGTCGCTTCCATCACCGCCGCCGAGGTATAGTTCTCGCTGGCGATCATTTCCAGCCCGTCTTGCTGACGATGCATCTCGCCGCAAATGGCTTCCCACACAGCCCGATCGCGGGTTGCCAGTGGGCGGTGTTCCGACGGCATCACGGCCTCCTTGTTCGGCGCAAAAAGAAACGGCAGAGCGAGTTTCCGATCGAAACTCACTATACCGAAAGGGAGGCAGGTCGCCTAGCGGCAAGCCGGCAGCCGCCGATGGGACTCGCGGCAAGAACCGTCCACCGACTCGATGCTCGCCATCCTCGAGTCGCGAAGCGCGTTGCGGGAGGCGGCACCCTGGTCGCCTGGGACTGCCAGCGAGTCGGTCCGTCAGCTTTCGGAAGTCTCGTCCGCGTCCGGCTCCGCCACCATCTCCTGCTCGACGCGCTTGATCGCCTCGTAGACTTCCCGTCGATGAATGGGGACGTCCTTGGGGGCTTCGAAACCGAGCCGCACCTTGTCCCGTCGGATTTCCACCACCGTCACAATGATGGAGTCATTGATGACGATGCTCTCGTCTTTCTTCCTCGATAACACAAGCATGGTGTTTCCTTTCCCACACATGCAACCACGCCGATCCGCTTTGTTGCCGGCGGATGTTCCAGGTGGACCTTCCACCCCGTTCTCATGGCTTCCCGCAGTCACCGTGACGCGTTGGGCTGCGTTCAATTATACTTGCCCTGGCGGAACGTCAGCATTTTCCCGGCGTTTTGCCCCCAGGTTGACCAAAATCGGGTACCGCTTTTGACGGTTACGCAACCTGGACACCGGCCGGGACCGGAACTTTTTCGACTCGCCCCCTTGAAAACGGCACCCTTGATGCATACTCGTCGCTTTCGGGAGTCCGCGTGAATCCTCAATGGGACTGGCACGACGGCATCGATTTGACCATCATCGCCCTTTATCTGGCGGGAATGGTGGGGATCGGCTTGCTCCTGGCTCGCCGGACCAGTCACACCGAGGCGTTCATGGCGGCCGACCGCTCGCTGCCCGGCTGGGCGGTGGGACTGTCGATCTTCGGGACCTATGTCAGCAGCATCAGCTTCCTGGCCAATCCGGGTCGTGCTTACGCCACCGATTGGAACTTCTTCGTCTTCGGGCTCTCCCTGCCGATCGCCGCCTGGATCGCCACCCGGTTCTTTGTTCCCTTTTACCGCAAATTGGGGGCAGTGTCCGCCTACACGCATCTGGAAGAGCGGTTCGGAGTGTGGGCCCGCCTATACGCGGTCGGTTGCTACCTGCTGACCCAGGTCGCGCGCGTGGGGACCATCCTCTATCTGGTCGCTCTGGCCGTCTCTCCCCTCCTGCCGGGGTTCCAAACCTGGGTGCTGATTCTGGTCATCGGCACTCTGGTGACCATCTACACGCTGACGGGCGGAATCGAAGCCGTGATTTGGACCGACGTAGTCCAAAGTCTCGTGTTGACGGTGGGAATGCTCATCTGCGTGGGTCTGCTGCTGACCGACATCCCCGGCGGTCCGGCGCGGATCTTCGATATTGCCGCCAAGCACGAAAAGTTCGACCTGGGAGACTTCGGTTTCGCCGCGTCGGTTTGGCCCACCTTCTGGGTCGTGCTGATTTTCGGCCTGGTGACCAATCTCCAGAATTTCGGCATCGACCAGAGCTACGTACAACGATACGCGACAGCGGAAAGCGATCGAGCGGCGGCGCGGAGCGTCTGGCTGGGAGCCCTCCTGTACATTCCCATTTCCGCCATCTTGTTCTTTATCGGGACCGCTCTGTTCGCCTACTACACCGCACACCCCGAAACGCTGCCGATGAAGGACGGACAGGTGATCGCCGATCAGGTCTTCCCCCATTTCATCGGCACCCGACTCGCCGTGGGAATACGGGGCGTGTTGATCGCCGCCATTCTGGCGGCGGCCATGAGCAGCGTCGATTCATCGCTCAACTCCTCCGCCACGCTGGTCCTTTGTGATCTCTATCGCCGGTTCGTTCGAGCCGAGCCCAGCGAACGAGCTTCCATGAGCGTGCTCTACGCGTCGACCGTCTTCTGGGGTGTCGTCGGCACGCTGGCCGCACTGGCCATGATCCAAGTCGAATCGGCTCTCAAAGCTTGGTGGCAATTGGCCGGGATCTTCGGCGGCGGCATGCTGGGGCTGTTCCTGCTGGGCCGATGGGTACCGCGAGCCGGTTCGCGGGCGGCGCTGTCGGGTGTCAGCGGCGGCGTCGCCGTGATCTTGTGGGCCACTCTGTTTCATCGCGAGAGTTGGTTCTGGAAGTTGCTGGAGCGTCACTTCCCGGTGGCGGCCAAGGAGGGCTGGCCGGCCATGCTCGAAAACCCCCTTCCGCCGTTGCTGACGATCGTGCTGGGAACGCTGACGATCTTGTCGGTCGGCGCGGTCAGCGCTTGGGTTTTCCCCTCGAGCAAACGAGCCTGACGCGGGTTGCCCCGGCGGCGGGGAAAGAGGGCTGCCACAGCGGCGGGATACCCGTGTCACTTAATCTGGGACTCCTGAGCCCATTCTGCCTCAAATAATTTGGGACTTACCAGTCGGCCGAACGACATCGTTTGTCAGGTGTCCGCTTACTCACCGGCTGATACGACCCCACGATCGTTGATGCCACAACGATAGTAGAACGTTTGCCAGTCGATCCCGCGGCCGATCGAAATGACGGAGCCATCGGCATTCGCGAAATTGGCAGATGCCGGATGCATCGAACCGAAACCGACCGGATAGGCGAAGAACGAATCGCCGATCAATTCAAGTCCAGGCATTGCGAGAGAATAGGGGCGTTCCCATTCGAGCGCACTATGGCCACGTGCAAGGCCGTTGAAGAACCATGACTGGCGCCCCGAACGAACTCCGTTGTCGATGAATCCAATCGCTTCTCCGATCATGATCGTGTTTGCCGTTCCGTCACGGATCTGGTGGATCCTGACGCCGATACGAGAACGAAAAGCTCCGCGATATTGCACCATTCGCCGCGCGGCTTCACTCGCGCCCGCCGGAACTGCCTCGACACTCGCGGCGCCTGTGCACCCGACATAATTCGTAGGCGCCGGACTCAAATTGAAGCGAGCCACTTCGTACGACAACAGGCGGTCCTGCTCCACATCGGAAAGGTAGACGAGTTGTGCGCCGATCGTTGCCGGCCTTGTTTCGGGTTCGGTTGACCGGCGAGTCGACAATGGAACCTCGTCATACGCGTCGGAGGGGCATAGGAACAGTTCGACTCGACTAGCCGATACTTCCCGCACTTCGCGATATCCGTCCAACCAGTCGGGAGCGCCCGCGTGCGAATCGCGAAATGATTGCCAATCGCGTCGCGTGTCCGCACATATGGGCGGTAACTTGTCGAACAGGGCGCGTTGTTCAACGTACGGAAGGACTTGGACGAGCCAAGATGTGTTCTGTTGTTTCTTAAAGGCGAAGCGGTGATTCCCATTGGAGAGGATCGAGTCATATTCGCCTGAGTTGATCACGACAGGACCGGCAAACCCGAGAGTCCCTGGCGGCAAGTGCGATCGGTTCTCCTCGTATCCCAGCGCCGCCAAAGCGAGCTGCCGCATCTTGTTCTTGCAGGCCATGATCCGGGCGGATTCGCGAGCGTTTTGGACGGCTGGAAGGATGATGCCCACCAGAGCGCCAACGATGGCGATCACACAAAGGAGTTCGACGAGCGAAAAAGCACGGCGACACGGCCGCTCCAAAGTTGGCGAACTGATGAGTCGCATAATCGGTGCCTCCAAGAATCGATACCAACACTGGTCGGGAGGGGCGGCGTGGATTCTCTCAAGCACACTTCGCGATCCCACCTGATGTCGGCGCTGGCGATCTGCCTTTTCTCGAGAACATCAGCGCATAGACCGCCCCGGCCGTCAAGGCCAAGACGCTTCCCACGTGATACCATGACACATGTGCTGAAAAACTGCCAAAACAACCGCAACTAATATCGAGCCCTCGTTGCAGAGCCACAATCCCAGCCACCGCATATGCCCCCAACAAGAAAACAGACGTAACGAACGCGATGTTCAGCCACACGTCGACAAGCAAGAGCACTCCCAAGACGATCTGGGTCGAAGGCAATACGATTGACAGAAAAACAGCAAGGTTGAAGGGAACAATATCGTATGCAACGATCGATTTCAAAAATAGATACTTGTTGGCCGCATGGGTGGTGCCCGTAAACAAGAATAATCCGGCAAGCACTAGACGCACTGCTCCGCAAATAGTGTGCGGCAACCATTGTAATGTGGTGACAGAGGATGGCCTACACCAACGAAACCGATTGGCCCTATGTCTTCTTCTCTTCACAGGATATCTCCTTCCGCTCAAGATTGCGAAAGCTGACAACCGATGATTGACAAGATCACAGCGACGCGTAACGACAATCCATGTGGGGGCCGCAGACATTTCGCGACTGAGCCATCTGCAGGTTCCACGGACTGCACGTTACTGCATGTTGTTGTGCGGTGCATTGAGATAGCCTGCACGATTTTGCGTTGTCCGGGCTGTCTTGAACGATCTTCGCCTGTAGCCGTCAATTCCTCCGGTAAGCACACGCGAGTCACGTCCGAGGCACTGGAATCGGGCCGACATCTTTGCGGCCCAGCCGCACCGCGCATTCTGGCAGTAAACAACGATGATTCGTGTGGCATCGACCGAACGGAGGAAATCGTTGAGTTCTCCAAGGTCCGAGTCAACTGGAACGTTTATGGCCCCATCAATGTGATCATAGGCGTATGCCAACGGTAGCCTCACATCAACGACGATCGCGTCAGTGGGTATTGTTGGCGTCGTCATCGAAGGAATAGCATCGCTTGATGCTAGTCGGCAACTCATCGTTCGGATAAGGTCGAGGTTTCTAACCGGGTGCGATTTGTCGGTTGCAAGATCTAACGATACCCATATGAGCACGAACGTAGCCACCACCGCTGCGCGCGCGAGAGGTGATTGCTCTAGTCGCGAATACGGAGTCCCACTGCTGAACACTCGCTTGCACAACGCAATGAAAAGAACCAGCAAGAACGGTGGCCAACAGTAGTTCAGGCGGGCGAGTTGCGACACCGTCGCAACTTCTACACCAGCCCGAGCAGGCCCGACCAGAATTCCGGTTCCGTCCCACCTTATCATCAGCTCGGAGTATGCCATCCGTTTCAGGCCCTTTGCGGTGTCATAGATGACGGCACGTCCGGCCGCATCACCGAGAAACGTAACCCAATGATAAGTGCCCTCTTCTTGGTCGCCCGAGGTCAACTGTAGCAACAGAGGGAATGCGCTTTGTCTCAGGCCCTCCACTCCCAGTCCGTAAAGGGTTGTCGTTGGCAAATCGAAGTGTTCAGATGCACGTTGCAGGTCCAGAACCGTAGATCCACGCGGGGAAGAAATGTATTCGCCCGAGATCAGCTCGCCAAC
>JALSIV010000440.1 GCA_026989685.1 Pirellulaceae bacterium
GTGTCCGTCGCGACAAGCAGGCCGATTGGGAAAAGCACTGGAAGAAGTATACTGATGAAGTTTTAAAGAAGAGGAGAGGGTGGTAGTGGCGTCCATCAAGTGGAGGTGTTCCATGCGTTTTCGATTATTTGCTGTTACGCGGCGTCTTGCAGCACGTGCCATTTGTGTTGCTTCAGTCTCTGCGATTGGCACTGCGTGTATTATAGGAAGCGCTGACGAGTCGGAATTGGATCGGGAGGTCGCGATCAGGACGGTATTGGAGTATCCGAAGGCCTCTGTCGAACTCCGTCCAAGTGAAGTGAAGGTTGGCGAAAAAGTAGAAATCCGGTACTACACTCAAAAGGGGTGGGGCATTCCTGCCCCACGAATGCGTGGCTGTCGAGTAGAGAGAATCGGGTTCTACCATCGAAAGCTGAAGCGGATGGTCTATCTGAATTCCGATAGCACGATGTATCATCCCACTCGAATCGAAATCGTTGTACCGGACCAAAAAGGTCTCGATCTTCCGTACAGCGCCATTGGTTGTTATGACACTTACGGATATATGACCGACAGCAGAGCAGGATTTGAGGCCAAAGTGTTTCCCAAGAGGCCTGGAGTGTATCTGATTTTTGCCAACTGGTGGGTAAAGCATCCTAAGTATGGCATGGTCCAATTGGATGCCAAACCAGCAATTCTGTTCGTTCATCCACCGCATCGTGACCATAAGAGTGATACGGAGGACCCGCGATTTCTCTCATTCCGGACTGTGGAGTTGCAGAAGGCGGCTGAGCAGGACTACGATCACAAATCGCAACTGTGGGAGAAACAGAACAACCAACTACATTGATGTTGGGGTGTGCCAGCGCAAAGGCGAAAGATCAGACGCACAACAGCGCTGTTTCGAGCTATTGTCAGAAGTGGATGAGACTCGACATCCTCGCCATGACGCATCAGCGTTCGTTGCCCGCTGCAGTATACTCGGGCTGAAGCCCTCGGGCCGCCGATCGGCGAGCGGCGGCGTACTGGGCTTTTGCATTTCGCCGTGAAGTTCGAGCCTCGTCGGCTCGGATCCTATGTCGGCTCGGTGATGCCGGGAACGGCGATTTCGGTTGGTGGCGGCGATTGGTTCCAGTCGTACTGCTGGGGGCCGAGACGATGCTCGGATGCCAACGCCTCTTCCCAGGTCACTCGCTGCCCGCTGTAGGTGGCCATGCGTCCCAGGATGGCCAGCATGGTGCTACGGCACATGTACAGTCCGTTGTTGATGATCTTGCCCGCTCGCAGCGCCGCATACATTTCGTCGTGCTCGGTCTGGTGCATCACATTCCGAGGTCCGGTGTATTTCCATTCGACCTTGCCTTGGGCATTGCGGCGCGTGTGCCGTTCGATTTGGCATGTCCCTTTCGACCCCAGTACGTGCGTTGCCACTTGATTGAAACAACCGGGCATTTGCCGGCAGTAGTGATAGTGGCGGCGACCGTCTTCGTACTCGAACAGCACCGCATGGTGGTCGAAGATTTGTCCGCGAGGATCTCCGAAGCGAGCTTGCAGGCCGCCCAGTCCGATGGCGGCGACCGGAGGTTCCTCGTGAAAGATCCAGGCTCCTTTGTCGATGCTGTGGATGGCCTGTTCGACGATGTGGTCGCCGGAGAGCCAGGTGAACCAGTACCAATTGCGGATTTGGAATTCGAGTTCCGACCATTCCGGCTTGCGCGGCATGGGCCAGGGCTTGCCGGGACGGCTGGCGTTGTAGGTGGTCTCCACCGCGACCACGTCCCCGATCTTGCCGTCCTGGACTTGCTCGATGGCGGCTCGAGCCCCGAAGTGGTACCGCCAGCACAACCCCGAGACGACCGACAATTGCTTCTGCCGGGCCTCGTGGCAGGCTGCGAGCACCTCGCGCACTCCCGGCGCGTCGACGGCGATCGGTTTTTCCACGAACGTGTGTTTGCCGGCATCGATGCAAGCCTTGAGATGCCGGGGGCGGAAGTGAGGCGGTGAAGCCAGCAGGACGATATCCACGTCGGACTGGATCACTTTCTGGTAGGCGTCAAAGCCGGTGAAACGGTGATCGGCGTCGACCTGCACACGCTCGGCGACGGGGGATTTCTTCAGACGGCCGTGGCTCGCCTCCAGCTTATCCGCGAACAGGTCCCCCATGGCGACCAGTCGCGTGGCCGGATCGGCTTTGAGTGCCTGCACGGCGGCGCCGGTACCGCGCCCACCGCAGCCGACGAGCCCCACTCGGAACTCTTCCGCGCCGGCGGCATGGAAGGCACTGGCTCGCGAAGCACGAAGTAGCGTACTGCCGGCGATCGAAGCTGCGGCGGCCTTGCGGAGGAATTCACGGCGAGGCGTACCCGTTTTCTGGTGTTGTCGAGAATCGGTCATTGCGAGTTCCTTTCGGCTGGGGAAGCGGTGTCGGAAGTGTGGGGTGGGTCGCTCAAGATGCGGTCCATGCGGCGGGAAATGTCGGCGAGTCGCTTGCGGTCTCCGCCCTGGACCTCGGCCGTGGCCCAGCCACTGGTATAGCCGATGTCGTGCAGAGCTCGGCGCACTTCCGGCCAGTCGCAATCGCCTTCTCCCAGTTCGACGCCGAACCCTTTGAACAGCCCCTCGTTTTTTTGGATGGTGCGGCTGTATTCCTTGATGTCGAGTTTGCCGATGCGCTTGCCGAGAATACGGATCCAATGCTGCGGCCATCCGAGGCGGACCACGTTTCCGACATCGAAGTAGACGCCCACGGCCGGGCTTTCCAGCTCATCGACGAAACGAGCCATCTCGAGCGGGCTGAGCAGAAAGTTGTTCCACACGTTCTCGACCAGTAGTCGGATACCTTGTTTTTCGGCGTAAGGGAGTGCCTTGCGCAGACGCGCCTGCTGCTGCCGATAGACGACATCGTAAGGGTGGTCCCGGTCGACTCGGCCGGCCACGACCAGCACACTGGTGGCGCCCAGCGCTTTCGCCTGGTCGATGGCGTATTTCAAGTCGGGGAGCGAGCTGTTGAGGAAGCCGTGGACGCGGACTCCCGTTTTCTCCACCGCTTTCACCGCTTCGCTCACGTCGACCTTGGACCTTACGTGGATCTCGGTACCTTGAAATCCGACATCTTTGAGCAACTTGAATTTGTCGAGTACCGAGAGACGTTCTCGGATCATGTGGAATTTGACCGCTTTCTTGAGCTTCAGCGGTTGGGCCGGCGGATCGGGACCGGCCGGCACGGCGGCGGCGGACATCAGGGGGCCGCAAGCGAGAGCGGACGCGGCCAGGAAGTGACGGCGGGGGAGGGCGTAGGGTGGCATGGTCGGCTGGAATGATCGGGTTTAGCGGAGTTGGATTTGAGGGAGGTGAGCGACGAACTCGGCGAGCGTCAGCGAGATGTCGGGGTGGTCTCGCAGGAGGGAACTGGGGCAGGCGGCCGTAGCCGGACCGTGGAGTACCCGTCGCACGACGGCACTTTGCCACGGGCGATTACAATATAGTCGAATTTGACGCGAAGCGAGAATCTCCTTCATTCCCACGGTGACGGCTCGAGCGGGAACAATCGAAATCTCACCTCCCACGGTGACCGCATTGATGGTGCGCGTTTCTCGACTCAGCGGCAGGCAGCGGGTCGAAAGTTGGCGGAAGGACTCGTTGGAAACGGTTTCATTGCCCGGTTCGGGGGGCTCGTTGAACGCCACGTGCCCGTTGATGCCGATTCCTCCGAAGCAGGCGTCGACGCCACCTCGTCTTTCGATCAACGCCTCGATCGCCCCCAGATCTTGCGGGTCCGGAAAGACCCGGTTGGCCGGTCTGGGTGCCAGTCCCGGTTCAATCAGGTCGTAGAATTTTCGGTTCATGAACGAGCGGAAGCTGAGCGGATGATCGAGCGAAATCCACTCGTCGTCGTCCGTCAGATACTCATCCATGTTGATGATGACCACGTCGCGACAGTCCAGCTTCCGCTCGTTGATTTGCCGAGCCAGGATGGGGAACTGGTCGACCGGGCCGACGGGGACGATCAACGTGGCCGGCCGTCCCTCCCTCGTCGCGGACTCGATGACTCGGCGCATTTCGTTGGCCATTTCTTCCGCCAGTTCCGCCATGCCTCCGGTCTGGTGCACCGTGACGGCGGTGCCTTCTCCCAGCGACTCGGGCGGGATCCGAAGGTAATCGGGAAATCCGAAATCCATACTGACTTTCTCGGTTCTGAAGTGAGGTGACTGCTTTGCCCGCCATGATAGCACGGTGCTCGGCGATGAGGGGACGCCACGGGGCCACCTTTTTTCGGCGCTTCGGCCGCCCGACCATGGGCAGGTGATGGCATTGCGGCTGGCAAGTGGTTAAAGTAGCGAAGGTGTGGGAGTGCAACGTCTCGTTATTCATTCGGATTGGCTCCTTTTTGCGAGAGAGGAATGCAACATGAGAGTTCGGAGTTTGCCATTGCAAGTTCGTTGGGTGGCCGTGGTGGCCATGTTGGTAAGTGGCACGGTACTTTCGGCTGCCGAGAGCGGCTTGAAGGCCGTGTGTCAGGTTCGTCCCACCAAGGGAAACCAATGTCGTGGCGTGGTGATCTTCCAGCAGACGCGAGACGGGAAGATCCGCGTGACGGCTCGGATTCGCGGACTCAATCCCGGCAAGAAACACGCTATCCATATCCACCAGTTCGGCGACTGCCGCGACCTTGCCGGCAAGAGTGCCGGCGGGCACTACAACCCGGCGGAGAAGCCTCACGGGCTGCCACCGGCGGCCGAGCGTCACGCGGGCGACTTGGGGAATCTCGAGGCGGACGACAACGGCATGGCCAAATATACGATCGTGGTCGACAACATTTCGTTGGGTGGTGAGAACTCCGTGCTGGGACGAGCGATCGTGGTCCATGCGTTGCCGGACGACGGCGGACAACCGACGGGAAACGCGGGAGCACGCATCGGCTGCGGTGTGATCGGGATCGCCAATCCCGAATGGAAGCCGATGAAAAAGAAGTAGTGGCTTCCGCGAGGACCGCTGCTTAGCTGCCCGTCCTCGGACGAGAGGCCGGTAGCTTGCGGTCCTGTGTTGTTGCAGTCTCAGGCATGCCGGGCGAATCGGCGCCTCAGGGCGCCGATTCGTCGTCGCCTTCCGTTGCATCGGCGGGGGACTGCGGAATGCGAAAGCCGAAGGTGGCGCCGCCGTCGGGGTTGGAGCGAGCCCAGATCTCACCGTGATGTTGTTCGATGATGGCACGGCTGACAGCCAGCCCCATACCGCTGCCTTCCGAACGGAACGACATGAAGGCATGAAACAGGAGTTCGGGCTGATCGACGGGCAGGCCCGGTCCGTTGTCCGTGACCTCCAGCACCACGGCCTTGTGGTCGTGTCGCATCGAGAGGACGATTGCCGGATGGGTGGTGGATGAGGATTCGTCGAGTACTTCGCAGGCGTTCTTCAGGAGGTTGACAATCACCTGTTGGATGGCCACGCGGTCGGCCGTTACCCAATGAGGCTGATCGAATCCGAGCAACTGCAGCGTGATGTTGGCTTTGCGGAGCTGCCATTCCAGCAGGCTGGCGGCCTCGCGGACCGATTCGGTCAGTTCGTAACGGGAGTACTTCGGCGAGGGGTGAGTGGTAAAGGACCGCAGCCGTCGAATGATCTCACCTGCGTCGGCGGCGATCTTGCCGATGCGTTCGGCCCAGTCGATCGGCAGCGCGAAGTCCTGGGGAGCTTTCGATTTCAGGAACTCCGTGAGTGCTCCTGCGTAGTTGGAAATCGAATAGAGCGGCTGGTTGATTTCGTGGGACAGTTCGGCCACCATTTGTCCCATGGTGGCCAGCCGGCTGAGGTGGGCGAGTTCGGCATCGCGCTGTCGAAGGTTTTCCACGCTTTCCTTCAGCGGCGTAATATCGGTGGAGAAACCGACGAAGCCAGTGCAGCGGTCGTGCTCATCGCGCAGCGGTTCGGCGACATTGTACACCCAGCGCGTCACGCCGTCGGCGCGCACGAGGCGATACTCGAGTTCCAGCCGCGTCGCCTGGGAAAAGGCACGTCGCCATTTCTTGAGGACCCTGTCCCGATCCAGTGGATGGACCATATCGGACGGATCCTGGCCGTGTTTCCAGGACCAACGGTCATAGCCCGTGAGTTCCTCCCACCGCGAGTTGACATAGGAGAGCTTGCCCGTTTCATCGACCAAGAAGATCACGGCGGGGGCCGATTCGGCAAGAGCCCGAAATCGTTCGTAGTTGACGCGGAGTTGTTGTTCGACGTCCTTTTGTCCGGTCGTTTCGCTGGCGCAGATCGTGTATCCGTCGCAGTTCCCACCCCGCACGACCGGTCCCACACGAAACGAGAACCAGCGGTCCCCTTTCCCGTCGTGGTGCGTCACTTCGAACTGATAAGGGAGTTGATTGAGTGCCACCCGCTCCATGGCTCGCCGTAGCGGATCGCCCCAGCCGCTCGGCAGGCAATCGACGAGCGACTCGCCGACGGTCAGTTGTTCGCCGACAGCCTGGCGATTGAAGTAGAGGACGCGACCCTGGCGGTCGACCGACCAGATGATGTCGGTGGCCGTGCCCAGGATTCCCTTGAGTTGTTCTTCACGGTGGCGCAGGCGACGATGCACGGCTTCGCGTTGCTCGGCGACACTGGCCAGATTGCTGGCGGCATCCAGTACTTCCCGTTCGAATGCGGTCGGCTCGCGGGGAGACGCGTGCGACAGCGCGACGGTGCCGGCAACTTGTTCGTGGCAGAAGAAGGGCACAGACCAGCATGCGGCGATCTTGAATCGCTCGGCGAGGTCGCGCGCGTCTTTCCAACGCGGGTCGCTCTCGGTATTCACCGCGATGACGGGATGCCCCGTAAAGGCGGCTGCCGCGCATGAGCCGCGAGTGAGGGTAATCGGCAGGTCGGCAAACGCTTGCAACTCTTTTTTCGGCAGCGACGGTGCCACCAACAGGCGGAGTCGTTGTTCTCCGGGAACGACCGTCATGACGGTCGCTAGGCAGCGCGGGATCAGTTGTTCGAGTTCCTGGCAGAGCAGACTCAGGCAGCCGTGCAGGTCATCGCCTCGCGCCAGCCGTTCCAGGACACGGTGCTGCATGGCCAGGAGCTGCCGGGTCTGCCGGCGTTCACTGATGTCGCGCAACTGCAACAGGATTTTGGGACACCCACCGATCAGGACACGGGAAGCACTGATTTCGCAGGGGGTATTTCGTCCGGAGGCGGAGACGACGGCTTCGCTGTTTCGAATCACTCCATGAGCCGGCACGCTTTGCAGAAACGAGTTCAGGCAGTTTCGTTCGTCGTCCAATCGCAGCGCTTCCAGCGACAATTCCGACAGACTGGCCGATGAGGCGCCGAACATCTCCAGCGCCTTTTGGTTGGCTCCGACGATCTTGTGAGTTTTCAGGTTCAGCAGGAGCATCCCGTCATGGGAATGTTCGAACAGTTTGCGAAAGCGGACTTCGCTGTTCTCCAACCGCTGTTCGTATTCCAGCCGATTGAACTCCGAGGCCGCTCGCAACGCGAAGGCCTGCATCACCGGAAGCAGCCAGTCGGTCCGCTCCATCGGCTTGTCGTCAAGGATGCACAACACTCCTTCGGTTCGGTTGCTGGTCGATGGAATCGCGACGCCACAATAGCTGACGGCGTTCAGCTTCTGCAGATCCGGGTCCTGCGGGAATATCTCCTGCACGTGACTGTGGCAGATGTGCAGGCCATCACGCAACGCTCGCTCGCACGGAGTGCCGGACGGATCGTATTCGCTAGGACGAACCTTTCCGGCGCGACTCCAATGAGCGAGTACCGCCAAGCGGTTGCTGTCGGGATTCCATTTCGCCACCAACGCGCGGTGGACTCCCAACGTCTCGCAGAGCACCCGCGTCAGGTCGCTGAAGAATGCGGCTCCCGTCGACGTCGTTCCGCTCATCAGGCGTTCCAGCGCGCGGCGGGCTCGCAAGGTCTCGGTCACATCTCGGGCCACGACCTGGATGGCCGGTCTGCCCCGGTATTCGATGACAGCGCCGGAAATCTCCACTTCGATCACCGTGCCGTCCAGCCGAACCAGCCGTTCGATCATCGGCCGTGCGACGCCTCCTTCTTCGAGCAGAGTGGCGATGCGTCGGCGCGCCAGCGGGACGTCGTCGGGGTGTACGAAACGAAGTACGGGCTCACCGGTCAGTGCGTCCGCCGACGGGGCTCCCAAGGCCTTGGCCACCT
>JALSIV010000441.1 GCA_026989685.1 Pirellulaceae bacterium
CCCTACCTGCCGCGTACGCTTGCAAGTCCGGAGTGCGGCCGCGATCGGGCAGATTCTCACCTGCCCCAAGTGCCAGGCGATGGTGAAGGTCGAGCCGCCGCCGGACTGGGAAGATCCCGAAGCCGCTCAAGAGACCGTCGACGAGATTCCCGTTCCTCAGCAGAGCGACGAAGTGGCAGCGGCGGATTCTCCGGTTCTGCCCGGGAGTGATTGGGTTTCACCGGAGACTCAGCGGTTGCGGCGACGGTTGCGACTCGGCATCGTCGCCCTGGTGGGACTGGCACTGCTCGCTGCGATAAGCGGATGGTGGTGGAGTCGGCCCGCCGATTCCGATGCTCCACGAGTCGAACGAGGTCAGCCGCAAGACGGAGGTCTTCCCGAACAGGGCGTTGCCGATCCCGGGCCGGCCGAAGACGGCGAACAACAGGCAGTGGATGGAGACGAGGACGTGAAGAAGCCGGGCCAAGAGCCGCCTGGCGATCCGGGGGCTGAGGAAGCGGTTGAAAATGAGAAGAAACAGGCGGGGGATGGTGCGGGTACCGAGGCCGAGCCGGAACATCAGCCGATGCCAAACGAGCGGCCCACGGACGAGAGTGACTCGGGCGCCGACGCGAGTGACAGCGATGCCGAGGAAGCTCCGCCCGGGCTGATGCCGGCAGAGCGGCGGGCGAAGGCTGAAGAAGAGGCGAGTACCGCGCTGGCTCAGTTGGAAGCCATGATTCATCCGCCGGAATCGGATGAGGAAGAACAAGCGGGTGAGCAGCCGGCTCCGGTCGCCGCGCCGGTCCAGCGGCGCCGGCAACGAGATGTCTCGGCGCTGTTGAAGTGGAGGATCCCGCAGTTGTCGTTGGTCGATGTTTCCCTCGAACGACTGGCCGACATCGTGTGGCAGATTTCCGGCGTTCCGGTTACGCTCGATCTGGACCGCCTGGCTGCTGCCGACATCGATTGGCACAAGAAGGTAAGCGGTACTTGGAAGGATGCTCCGTTGCAGGACATCCTGGACTCGGTCGCCGAGCAGGCCGGTGTCACGTTCCAGACGACGGACGGTGGTTTGCGACTGACGGCGGATGCTCCCGATCGGTTCGAAGTACTCTATGATCTGCGTCAACTGCCGGGTGGAGAGAGCGACGCCAAGCGGCTGACGGAGTTGCTTCCCCGATGGCTCAGAGGGGCGGGATGGCAGACCGACGGATCGGTGGACTTGCGTGACGGACACCTGGCGGTAAACCAGCCAAGTGCCGTGCACCGCGCTATGAGGATCATGCAGGCGCGTTACCTTTGGCATCGCTGGCAGCGGTTGACTCCCGAGGACGAATTGGGGGAGCCGCTGGACCGCAAGTGGACATTGTTGGTGGTGCAGCCCACGCCGATGGCCGACGTGTTGCGCGAGCTTTCCGAGTTGTCCGGAGTGGAGATTCTGATCGACTGGGAGAGTGCGGCCGCGGTGGGGTTCGAGCCGGACGCCGAGGTGACGGCGTCGGCGTTCCAGCAGCCGTTGGGAGTGATCTTGCGGGACCTGTTGAGCGAGAGCGAATTGACTTTTCGCCGGGTGGATCCTCGAACGATTGTCATTGCCGGAGCCATCCCTGCTACGAACGGCCTGGGATTTCACTCGATTCCCGCATGGTGGGGCGACGGTGAGGCATTGAATCAGCGGGTCGCCAAGCTGCTGGAGGCGATTGATCCTCAAGGTCGCCGAGCCGCGTATTTCGATTCGCGAGGACGCTGTTTGCTGTTGTTGGGCACGCTGCGCGAACACGCCGTGTTGGAGCGGGCGCTGCGCACGCCGCCACAGGCTCGCCCCGAGTCGAAACCGGAGGAGCCTTGATGCGGAAACGGTCGACGGTGGCAAAGCGGCGAGGGGACAGCGTTGTGTTGGAGCCGGTCGAGTTGGCCGCGCGGGCATTGCGTCCCGGAGTGTCACTGGTGGAATTGCTGGTGGTGATCGGCATCGTGTCGATCTTGCTGACTCTGCTGATGCCGGCGTTCCAGTACGCGCGCGAGTCGGCTCGGCAAGTGGCCTGCAAGAACCACCTGAAGCAGGTTGCGATCGCCGTTCACGGTTACCAGATGGAACAGGACCGTTATCCGGCTTCGTTTATTGCTCCTCGTGGCCGGACCGTGCGGGGCTCGTGGTCGATTCATGCCCGGATCTTGAACTACCTCGAGGCCGGGGATGTGCTGGACTTGGTACGGCTCGATGAGGATTGGCACGGGCAGGTCGAAACAGGTATCCCGGCCCATGGGTTTTCGTTTTACATCTGCCCCAGTGAACCGTATCCGGATGCTCGGATGAAGGACGGAAAAGAATATGTGCATCCGATCAACTATGCATTCAACATGGGATCATGGCTGATTTACGATCCGGTGACCGGACAGAGCGGGACGGGGGCGTTTTGCGTGAGTCGATTCACGTCGCCGAAGTTGTTCCGTGATGGGTTGTCCAATACCTTGATGGCTGCGGAAGTGAAGACCTACACTCCGTACGTTCGCAACACGGCCGATCCCGGCCCGCACGTTCCCGCTTCGCCGCGGTTTGTGAGTTCTTTTTCCGGGGAACTGAAGTTGGGGCCGCATCGGCAGCAGAATACGGGCCACACGGTGTGGCCTGACGGCCGCGTCCATCACACCGGATTCACCACGGTGTTCACTCCCAACCGGCGCGTTTCCTTGCGGCACGGCGGCATTCTCTACGACGTCGATTATTCTTCGTGGCAAGAGGGCCGGTCATTGACTCGGCGGACCTACGCCGCCGTGACGGCTCGCAGTCACCACGCCGGTCGAGTTCACGTGGCCATGATGGATGGTTCGGTGCGATCGGTGGCGGACGGCATCGCACTTGAAGTGTGGCGCGCCTTGGGGAGCCGAACCGGCCGCGAGTAGTAGCAGCGGCGGCGTACTGGGGAAGCACGCGATTCCCTCGCTCACGCAGCGGGCCAGGTTGAGTCGGTGCTTCATGACGTTTTGACGCGCAGCGCAATGTGGGGCGAGCCAAGTGTCAGCACGGACGCACGCGAGTCGTCGGCTACAGCTTCTTGTCAACCGCTTCGGCGACGCGGGCCAGATCGCGCATCATGCTGGAGAATTCGTCGAAATCGAGTGTCTGGTATCCGTCACTCATCGCCGTCTCGGGGTCGGGATGGACTTCCACCATGATGCCGTCGGCTCCGGCGGCGATGGCGGCTTTGGCCATGCTGGCCACCAGAGCCCGATCGCCGGTGCCGTGGCTGGGGTCGATGACGACCGGCAGGTGGGTTTTCCGCTGCAAGTAAGGGACCGTGGCCAGCGGCAACGTGAAGCGGGTGTGGGTTTCGAAGGTGCGAATGCCCCGTTCGCATAGGGCTACGTTGGCATTGCCCTCATTGAGTACGTATTCGGCGGCCAGCAGCAGTTCGTCGATCGTCGCGCTGGCGCCCCGTTTGAGCAGCACGGCGCGATCGACTTTCCCCACCGCTTCCAGCAGCCGGTAGTTCTGCATGTTGCGTGCGCCGATCTGCAGGACGTCCGCGTAGCGGGCCACCAGCTCCACCTCGTCGGGTGCCATGACCTCGGTGACCACGGCCAGGCCGGTTTCTTCGCGAGCGGTGGCCAGGAGTTTCAGGCCCTCCTCCTTGAGGCCCTGGAAGCTGTAGGGGCTGGTGCGAGGCTTGAACGCGCCGCCTCGCAGCGCCGTGGCGCCGGCCGCCTTCACGGCCTTCGCCGTCTTCATGATTTGCTCTTCCGATTCGACCGAGCAGGGGCCGGCGATGATCCCCACTGTGCCGCCTCCCAGCACCAGGTCGCGAACCTTCAGTTGCGTGGGATGCGTTTTGACCTCGAGGCTGGCTACTTTGTACGGTGCCAGAATGGGCACGACATCCGCCACGCCGGGGCCGCTTTTGAGTGACTCTCGCGTATATTCCCGCTTGTCTCCGATGGCGGCGATCACGGTCCGCTCCGTGCCGTGAATCACGTGAGCCCGCAGTCCCAGCGACTCGACACGCTCGACCATATGCGAAATCTGTTCTTCGGTGGCGTTGGATTCCATGACGACGATCATGATCGGGGTTCCTTACACTCTGGAATGGATCGAGTTGAGCAATCTGAGGTCGCCTCGGCACTCCCAGCCGCAGGCAAGACACCCGAGGCGGGAAAGCGACGCGGCGAAGTTTTGTTATAGGCCAAAAAAAAAACGCCGGCTCGAAGGCCGGCGGGTGAGATGGTTGACTGACGGTTGTAGCGGTGCTAGTTGACGATCTCTCCCACCCGGCCCTGACCGGGAGCGATAAAGGAGAAGTCGAACAACCAGTAGCCGAAGTTCATTGAAGCGGTAATCCACAAAATCCGGGGGGGAATGGCGGAGCCGGGCTCCGTCTCACGGCGCTAGTATGCACCAAGTGGCCGAATGCTTCAAGGTGTCTAGCGGTAGTCTTCTCGTACGGGATGGAACACGTCGATGGCTCGCACCGGCCGGTCGCCCGCCTGAGCCTGATGGGAGACGCCTCCGGGAATCCGCCACATATCGCCCGGTCGCAGCGTCCGCTTCTCGTCGCCGATCCAGAACGTCAGTTCGCCCTCGAGCAGCACCCCCAGTTGTTCGTGAGGATGGCTGTGCCAGGGAACCAGGGCTCCCGGCTCCATTTCCACGCAGGAAAGAGTCAATTGTTCGCCGGTCGCCGTTTGGATACCGACTCCGGGGAACAGGTCGTGCCGCGAGGCGTCGTCGGCCGAAATGAAGTACGTCATGGAGTCTGAAGCCTGAAGTCTGAAGTCTGAAGCCTGAAGGGATGACGGCGTCGACGAGCGTTCGCAGTCGGGTGGTAACGCGGCGCATCGCCGACGTGTCGCGACGGAGAGGTCATTTCTTCTTGGGTGGTTTGGATGGTTTCTTGCCAACCAATTTGTTGAGCCAGGCTTCGGGTGGAGTTCCGTAGACCGAAGCGAACGCCTGGTCGAAGGGGTGCCCTTCCTTCAGTGCTCGGTGCATCTTCTTCAGCCGCCGGGTATCTTTGAGCAAATAACTGCCGACGATCATGGCAGCCACGTCGTTGTCGTCCGCAGCCAGCGACTGCTGCAAGATCTGCCGACCGTCGTTGATCGAACCGGCCACGCGCGGAATCTGGCTGGTCCATTCCTTTACGGCGGGATCGGACTTGAGCAGCCGGGCGGTGATGGCTCGCGCCAGTCCTTTGCGGTACCACCGAGGAGCTTCGCCGGCCGTGGTGACCGCCAGTTCGGCCAGCGGTTCGGCCAGCACGGCTCCCAGTGGATTCGATTCGCCGTCGCTGGAACGGGGAACATAGAGGGCGACGTAGGCATCGACTCCGTCGAAGCCGAACGTGCTCCGTTCGCCACTGCGGACTTCTCGTTGTTCCACCATTTGTCCGAACTCGGAGTAGTCATAGCGCCGGCCCAGCACGAACAGCGTAATGCGACCCTTGACGACGGGATCGGAGCGTCCTGTCCGCAGCAAGGGGCGAATCCTTCCCATCAGCGACTCGGCTTCACGGGCGATGGTGGCCAACTCGGTCTCATCGAGCGTCCCCAGCACGAGGAACTCGTCCGAAGTATGCACATCGTGGCGCACACCCGGCAGACTCAGTTTCCAATTCGACTCGGCGATCTCGGCTCGGCGTCGGCTTACTTCCTCCGGAGTCTGGCGTTTGGCGACCGCCGCGGCGGCCAATTGTCGCAGGTTGGTGTCGAATCCGCCGTCATCGAGCCGTGCGCCTTCTCGAATCCAGGTCTTGATCTTCTCGATGGTCTCATCGGACAGCGGAGGTTGATTGCGTGGCATCCGGTTGCCGCCGCCGGTTCCCAGCAGTTTCTTGACGAGGAGGCTGCTGTCCGGTTTTCCCGGAAGAATGGCGGGTCCGCTCTCGCCGCCTCGCAGCATACGGCGGAACGTCATCATGTCGAAACGGCCGCCGGGCCGATCGCCGCCTCCATGGCACCCCGAACATTGCTTGGCGAAGATCGGAGCGATGTCGATGGAATAGTGGATCGTTTCCTTGCCGGTAGCTCGTTGCGGTTCGATCTTGGCCAGGTCGGCCGGCTTGGCCGAAGGCGCAAGGTCGATCAACTTGGCTTTGGAATTCTTTCCGTCGAACTTGGCGCCCTCCGCAATCCACTTGCGAAGGATGTCGAGTTCCGTTTTCGACACGGTCAGGCCTCCTCGAGGCATGTCGCCTTCGACGATGACCTCCACGATGCGACTCCCCTCGGCGTTGCCCGGCATGATGATCGTGCCGGCATCGGGGCCCTTCATCAGCGTCTCGAAGTCGACCATGCTGACCATGCCTCGAGCGTTATCGATATGGCAGCGGCCGCACTTGGTGATGAGGATGGGGGCGACGTGAGCGGAGAAGAGGATCGGGCCGTCGGCCGTCGGCGACGGTACCGGTTGTTGGGGGGGGGGTACCAGCGGCTTGAGTTCCGGGAGATCCTTGATACCCCGCTTTTTCAGCAACTGGTGGGCTCGCCCGATTGACGCGTGTAGCGGCGCGAGGGCTCGCAGCATCAGTGGATTGGCCCCTTGGGCGGCCTTTTCCAGGTCGGCTTGAGCCTGCTTGAGCTGCTCGGCCGACTTCTTCCAGTCCCGTTTGCGGTAGTGGGCTCCGGCCTGCTGAAGCTGTGTTTGGATCTTCTGCAGTGTCGTCTGCTGTTCTTTGGTGAGTTGCTGGCCGTATGCGGGAAGCGTTCCCCACACGATCATCACTGCCAGCAATCCGACTGCGTTCTTGCTCGACAAGCGTGGATGCCTCATCGGCCTACCTCGAATTGGGGGTGCCATTCTTCTCCGGTCTTCGAACCTACAGTATAACCCACCGTGGCCGACTTGACGACGATTGGTAAGCGTCCAGCAGTACCATGGCAACCCGAGGGCTTCAGCCCGAGTATACTGCAGCGGGCAATGAGTGCCGACCGACATGCGCAACAGCTTTGAGTCGCTTGTAGAACAGAGCCAGGCCGTCCCGGTCCCACCACAGCAGCTTCACTCGGTCGCGTCATCGGTTGAGGAACACGAACAAGTGTCCTTCCAGAGGATCTTTTTGGAGCACCTGCACGGCCAGGGCGTGGAGTCCGTCGAAGCTCTTGCGCATGTCGGTCGGCTCGGTGCAGAGGTAGATCCTGGTATGGGTGGGGATGTTCAGCATGACCGCTCAGTTCGAGCCGAGTCAGCAGGGTGCGCCACCGTCGTTCGGTTTCGCGGGGGTTGCGTTTTCGGGCCATGATGAAGACCTCCTTGGCTGAAAAGGAAAGACACTGCCATTTCCAGCCAAGGTAACCCGGCACCCCGACACGGTTAAAATGGGCGCTTGCCGACATTCGACCTGCAAGCATCGCGACGGCAAGGTCTTCGGGACCGGAAACGGCCATTGCCGGACCCAACATCATCAGTGCGCGGGACCGCGCCATCTCGGCCTCGTAAGCCAGGCGCTCCTGTCGAATGTCCGCCCAATCGGACTCACGGAATGGAACGGCCGATGTTCCCGGCTCCAACGTGGGGACGACGTTTTCGCCCGGTGGACCGTATCGGCGAGGAGCTCGCGCAGAGGCCACGATTCTGTGCTCGATCTGCTGTCGAACTCGCTCGTCCATCTTGCTGGTGACAAGCTGAACACTTCCATCTTTGTCTAAGAGATACGTCAGCCGCGGATGACCATCCTCATAGCGACGATCCTTCGACTTTTCGATTGCTTCCAGCCTTGCACGTTTGGCGGCCGCCTCCATCGCTTTCTGCCGATAGTAGTTGTCGACACCGACCGTCGGTGCCCACACACGGAGCATGAACTCGCCTCGGCTCATCCGCCATCCTTCCTCAGGCGTTACTCCTGCCCGCTCAAAGAGCCGTTCGATCTGCCACACTTTGCCCATGAGTCTTGTGTGACGTTCGTACGTTGCAATTTCCGACTCGATATACTCAAGACCACGTCCTTTCCGAATCGCTTCCAAGAATCGAGGAGATACGTTACTGACGTCAATCGTTGGCCTAAAATCGAAGCCGTTAAGCTCATTCTCCAACTCTTCCAACCCGCTCGGATCGGTCGCGTTCACCGGGCTGTTGCCCACGTATCGATTGAGGTTCACATCGCCGGCCGAAAAGCCGATCGGGTCCTCGCTCACGAAACGCCCCGTCGACGGGTCGTA
>JALSIV010000442.1 GCA_026989685.1 Pirellulaceae bacterium
CAAAATCGTTTCCACATTCATGGCACTACGACTTCCGATCGATCGGGTTTCCAGCCGGCAGGGGCAAACCCCTCCCGTACCGCATGTTTGTAAAACAGACGCAAACCGGCCCATTCCTCTGGGCCAAGCGTAAAATGAAGATGGCGGCTCAGATAGTCCACGCACCGCTCGGCCGGCCAGTCGAGTCGAGCCGCCTCGGCGGCGGCAATCGACTCAAGCGATCGGCAACCCCGGTCGCGAGCTTCCCCCAAAATCCGCTCGAGTGTCTCTACGGGCACTCCCGGACGAGCCACCCACATGGCGAACACGAACGGAAGTCCCGACCAGCCGATCCACTGGTCTCCCAGATCCCAAACTTCGGCAAACGGGCTCTCGTCAACATGCATGGCCCGGTCGCCGATGATCAACACGGCATCGGCCGTGGTCTCTTCGAGCGGCTGACCGATGGGAAACGGGCGCAGAGACGGGGAGATCCCCAAACGCTCCTTCAGCAGAATCTGGGCCAGTGCCACACTGGTCCGACTCCCCTCGTCGAGCGCGAGGGATCGAATGTGTTGCATGGGGCAGCGAGCCACCAGCTTGACACTCAGCACGGGGCCTCGGCAGCCGATACAGGCGTTGGAGACGATGCGGTAGCCGGGACGCTGCCAATAGGCAATTGAAGGTATCAGAGCCACGTCCAGCGTTCCCGCCTCGAGTCGATCGGCCAGCCTGCTGGGCAGATCGAGTTCCAGTCGCCACAACGGGTTTTCCTCTTCCAACCCGCAGATCAGCGGCTTGGTGTTCAAATAGGAAACCGCACCGATCCGCAGTCGTTCCTCTACCGTTCGATCCGCCACAAAACCCTCGCGTTCGTATCCACCCCAAGAAACCGCAGCCCCCACCGGTCGTCGCGACGATCCTTGTCTCCTCCGGCCTCCCGCCTCCCGTCTCCCGCCTGTCATACGTTCCCCGCGTTGGGCGATTATAGTCGGCAACGCACGAGCCTCGCAGTCCCCCTGGAAAAAAGGCGTCTCGGCCACGGCCGGTTGTCGGCGTCGCGCCTCTGGAGTGTAATGTCTCTTCCCGGCAAATACACTCCGTCACGACCGATCTCCCCTATCAACCGCCGTTTGCCGCCTCAGTTAACGCAGCCTTGGCCGCTCCATGTCCACCGCACCTGTTCTCAACAATGTCGGCTTCCGCCTGAAGGAAATCGTGGAGGCTCACGGTGATCAAACGGCGATTGTGGAACTTACCGGTACGTCCTCGCCGGCACGCCACCGCAGCATCGACTTTGCCACACTGGATCGAGACAGCGACCGGATCGCCGCCGGATTGAGGTCGCTCGAGATTCCCGCCGGTGGTCGACTCGTGCTGGCCGTCCCACCGGGAATCGACTTTGTCACCTGTGTCGTAGCCATGCTGAAGGCTCGGCTAGTGATGATCCTCATCGATCCCGGCATGCCGCGCGAACATCTGGTGGAGTGTCTGAGTAAAGCAAAGCCGAACGGCTTCATCGCGCCACCCAACCTGCAGATGATCCGCTGGTTGATGCGGCGCCGTTTCCCTCACAGCCGCTATCATGTCGTTGCCGGCCGTTCGCGCTGGTGGGGACTCCCCACGCTCGACGCGTTCCGCCGCAACGACCAATTGCGGTTGCCCAGCGAAGGCGGCTTGCTCGACGACCAGGCCGCCATCATCTTTACCACCGGAAGCACCGGTCCGCCCAAAGGAGTCCGCTACGACCATCGCCAGTTCTGGCAGCAGATCGATCAGATCCGCGACCGTTTCGATCTTCGCGCCGGAGAAGTCGACTTGGCCGCCTTCCCTTTATTCGGACTGTTCAATTGCATGATGGGAACGACGACCGTCTTTCCCGCCATGGATTACACGCGACCGGCCGATGCCGATCCCGACCACATCATCTCCGTGATTCGGCACTGGAACGTCACCCGCTCCTTCGGTTCACCCGCCTTCTGGAACACGGTGGCTTCTTACTGCGATCGCCAAGACCTTTCGCTGGCCCCGCTACGAGACGTCTATTCGGCCGGTGCCCCGGTTCCCGTCCACGTTTTGCGAAGATTGATGCCTCGACTGGCCGATGGCGGCAATGTGTGGACGCCCTACGGAGCCACTGAAGCCCTTCCGGTGGCCGCCATCTCCGGCAGGGAAGTCCTCGAGCAGACGGCAGACTGGAGTTCGGCGGGGAAGGGGACGTGCGTCGGCACTCGCTTCGACGGCATCCGTTGGAAGGTGATCGAGATTTGTGATCAGCCGATCGAGTCATTCGACCAAGTGCGGGAGGTGCCCCGGGGGACCATCGGCGAGCTGATCGTCCAAGGCGATGTCGTTACACGCGAATACGTGACCCGCCGAGAATCCAACGCGCTACACAAGATCCGAGACGGCGATCGATGGTGGCACCGCATGGGAGACGTAGGCTATCTCGACGATCGGGATCGCTTCTGGTTCTGCGGACGGAAGTCGCACCGAGTCGTCACGTCCAACGGCACGTTGTACACGATTCCGGTGGAAGCCATTTTCAACAACCATCCACGGATCTTTCGCTCGGCCCTGGTTGGCGTAGGCATTCCTCCAAATCAGCAGCCGGCGGTCGTGGTGGAACCGTGGCCCGGCAAGGCACCGGTCGACGATGAGGACTGGAATCGGTTGCGCGAGGAACTGTTGGAACTGGCTCGCCAACACGAGCACACGCGCAACATCCGGCGGCTGTTGTGGCGGGAATCGCTGCCCACCGACATTCGCCACAATGCAAAGATCTTTCGAGAAAAACTGACTAAGTGGGTAGAGCAGCAGTTGTAAATTGGATCTGCGATGGTGGCGTCGTCATTCGTTCGCCAACGACTCCGATCCCGAGGCGATATCGAGCAGTTCTTCGGTAATCGCCATTTGCCGCTGTAGGTGGTAAGCGCGCGTCAGTTCTTCCAGATGTTCCCCGATACTCTGTTCGGCCCCACGCATCGTCAGTAGCCGGCTGGCGTTTTCACTGGCCTGGGACTCGGCCAACGCACGGTAGATCGAAACGAACAGGGTCTGCCTCACCAGCTCCGAAAACAACTCGGCCGGCGGACCGGCCAACTGGGGAATCATGCGAGTCGGCCACGGCTCCTTCGCCTCCGATTCCAACCATCGCCGATCGATCGGCAGCAGGTCGATCCGGCGAGGTTCGTAGGCGGCCCGCGAGAGATGTTCACAGTAGAAGACGACCACTCGGTCGATGCCGTGCTCCCGCTCCCATCGATCGATCTCCAACAACACTTGTTCGGCCAGGGGCGTGAGACCGGTGACGGTCCCGGACATCGACAGGACGGTATCGACCAGCTCACCGGCGTCCTCGATGCGAGAAACGACGCGCTGCCCGACGGCGATCACGCGCCGCGACTCCCGCGCAAATCCCAGCCGCTCGAGTTCGTCTTCGGCGAACCGCGCCACGCGGTCGTTGAGTGGTCCGCACATTCCCTGATCGGAACCACAGATGATGGCTCCCAGCCGCTGCGAGCTGGCTCGTCGGGCCCACAGCGATGATCCGTCCGGTCCTCGCAAGGTAGCTCGCATGGCCAACTTCAGAGTATGCCGGTACTCGCGCAGCGCCTCGACGGCCTGTTCGAACTGGCGGATATTGACTGCCGCCAGGGCTTTCATGGTCCGCACCAGCCCATGGAGCTGCTCGGCCGTCCGTATCCGCCGCCAAATCGACTCAAGTGTTTCCATGGCACGCTTCAGGCTTCAGGCTTCAGGCTTCAGGGGTCAGGCTTCAGAGGTCGGGGGTCGGAGGGCTTCGTCGGTCGCGGGCGACAGGCGTCTTCCAGTTTCTCCACGAGTTGCCGCAGGTCCTCTTCCTCGAGCACTTCATCGCGTTGTACCCGCTCGGCGATGTCGGCAGCCGACTCCAACATGGCCGCTCGCACTTTCCTCTCCATTTCCGGAACCTCTTCGAGTGGTATCTGATCGAATACTCCTTTCGTCACAGCCAGCAATACGGCAATCTGTTCCGCGGCGGAAATGGGAGCATATTGGTTTTGCTTGAGAATCTCCCGCACGCGGCGCCCCCGCTCCAGCAACAGGCGTGTACGTTCATCGAGCCGCGTGCCGAAGCGAGCGAACGTCTCGAGTTCCTCGAACTGAGCGTAGGACAAGCGAAGGTCGCCGGCCACCAAGCGATAGGCTTTTCGCTGCGTCTTCCCGCCGACTCGCGATACCGACTTGCCCACATCGACCGCCGGCAACACGCCCTTGTCGAACAGCGTCGGCGACAGATAGATCTGTCCATCGGTGATCGAAATCAGATTGGTGGGAATATAAGCGGACAGGTTCTGTGCCTCGGTTTCGACAATCGGCAGTGCGGTGATCGATCCGCCGCCCAGTTCGGGCTTGAGGTGCGTACTCCGTTCCAACAACCGCGAATGAATGTAGAAGATGTCGCCGGGAAAGGCTTCTCGGCCGGGCGGGCGCCGCAGCAGCAGAGACAGTTCGCGATAGGCACGTGCGTGCCGAGTCAGATCGTCGAACACGATCAGCACGTCCCGTCCCTGGTGCATGAAATGTTCGGCGATACTCATAGCCGCATACGGTGCCACATACTGTTCGCCCGGAGGATCATCTTCGGTCGTCGCCACGACCACGGTCTTTTCCATCATCTCGAACCGGCGCAGATCGTCGATGACGCGAGCCACCGACGAGCTGCGCTGTCCGATCGCGCAGTAGACGCACCACACATCCGAGTGCCGCTGGTGAATCATGGCGTCAACGGCGATCGCGGTTTTTCCCGTCTGCCGGTCCCCCAAGATCAGCTCGCGCTGGCCTCGCCCGACGGGAATCAGGGCGTCGATCACCTTGATTCCCGTCTGCAATGGAACGGTCACCGGCGCCCGATCGCGGATTTCCGGAGCAGGGCGTTCGACCGGAACGCGCCTCGAAATCGACAACGGCCCTCGGTCGTCGACGGGTCGCCCCACCGCATCGACGACCCGCCCCAGCAGCGAGTCTCCCACGGGAATATCAAGGACGCGATGGGTGCGCCGTACTTCACTTCCGGCACGCAGGCGGCTCGCCCGATCGAGCAGGATCACTCCGATTTCGTCGGGATCCAGATTGAAGGCAATGCCGAGTTGGTCGCCGGGAAAGCGCAGCAACTCCATCAGTCCCACGCCGGGCAAACCGGAGACTCGAGCGGTCCCTTGCCCCACCGACTGCAGCGTACCGATTTCCACGGGTTTGAGAGTGGCATGAGGATGCTGCAAGACGTGCTGGATCGTTTGCCGGGTTTGCGACAAGACACGACTCAAGTCGCTCGGTGTCCCACTCATCTTCCCGCTCATCGCTTCACCTCCTGCGAAACCGACAGGGTGGAAGCGGGCGGCGGCGTCTGGTGCGATTGGATTTCCTCTTCGATCGTCTGCATCACTTCTTGCTCGATGGCATCCAATTCGTCGCGAAAATTCCAAGCGATCTTTTGATCGTCGCTATGCAGGGCGATGCCGCAGAGCAAATCGGGCGCAACCTCCCACTCAATCTCCACGCCTTCTCCCAGAAGCGTCGACGCTGCCGCTTCCACGCGTCGCCGGACGTCGTCGCCGACCGGCGTGCTAGTGCGGATCCGCACCGAGCGGTCCCCATCGGCAGAGACGTCGGCCGGTGCCGTTCGCATGGCCGCGTCTTCTTCTGCCAGTCGTGCCAAACACTTGCCGATGACCACTCGCTCCAACAGTTCGTCCGCCAGGTCCGCCAGGACGCGGCGCACGATGGCCAGTACGGCCTCGGCGATTTCCCTTCGCATTTCTCGCAGGAACGCTTCCTTCTCTTCCGCCAGTGTCTGCGCCCACCGCCTGCGCAATTCGTCGATCTCCTCCCTCACCTGCTCCAAGCGGGATTGCCGGTACTGCTCGACTTCTCGCTTGACCTGTGCCAACAATTCCTCCTTCTGAGCAGCCAGTTGCTGGTGCTGGCGCCGCGCTCCTTCGAGCTCCTCTTGCGCCAACGCGCGTAGCCGCCGTGCTTCTTCCCGCTGCTGATCCAGCCTCTGCTGCCGCCGCTCGATCGCGCCGATGATGCGTCCGTAAAGAAAGTAGCGCAGCAGAGCCACCAACACCAGGAAGTTGACAACTTGCGCCGTCACGGTGAACCAGTCAATCATGGCAGTTTCTCCCCAACGCGAGCTTCGTCTGCAAGACCGGAGGCGGGAGGCCGGAGGCTGGAGGGATGGTAGCGACAACCAAAAGCCAATGCAAAAGGCGCGAACGACATGCAGATCTGACCGAGCGCCATTCCAAACGTCATCGGCGGCCTCCGTTCTTTCGGCTACTGTCCCGTCGCGGCTTTGAGCTGCTCCCAGATCGGGTTGGCGAACAACAGGATCATGGAGATCACGAAGCAATAGATGGCCGTCGACTCCACCATGGCCATGCCGACAAAGAGGGTCCGTGTGATCCGGTTGGCTTCGTCGGGCTGCTGCGCCATCGCCGCCAGCGCTTGGGCCAGAGCCCGGCCCTCTCCGAGTGCCGGCCCGATCGAGCCGATGGCGATGGTGAGCCCCGCCGTGACAATCGAGGCTACGCCGATCCAAGTCGCACTATCCATCGTGAAGGACTCCTTGTTGGGGTTGGGGTTCGTCGTCTTGTGGGTCGCGGGTGGCGACACGCGTTGTCGGGGCCTGGTGGGCCTGCGTGGCCGAGGCGATGTAGACCAGCGCCAACATGGCGAAGATGTACGCTTGGATGAGTCCGGTGAGCAGACCGAGCAACTGAGTCAGCACCGGAAACAGCAGCGGAGCCACCAATAGCAAGATCGCCGCAATCTTGGCTCCGCTCATCATGTTACCGAACAACCGCACCGCCAGCGCCAACGTGCGGGACAGCTCTCCGATCACGTTGAACGGCAGCATCATCGGCGACGGCTGAATGTACAGTTTCAAATAGCCGACCAAACCTTGCTCGCGGATGCCGTAGAGCGGAACAGCGACCAACACGCACAGTGCCAGTGCGGCGTCGGTCGACAACGAGGCGGTCGGCGCGTGGAAATAGGGCACGATCGACAACAGATTCGATACGGCAATGAAGACGAACAGCGTGCCGACAAACGGAAGATAACGCTCGGGATTGCTGGGAACGACTTCCCGGATCTGACCGAGCATCGCTTCGATGACGATCTCGAGGAAATGTTGCCAGCGAGAGAGAGGAAAATCCGTTTTGAGCGAGCGTGTCACCAGCCAGGCGCCACCGACAATGATCGAGCCGACCAGCCAGGTAAAGAGAATGGTGGCGTTGAGCTGCAACCAGCCCCATTGCCAGTAGATGGCCTCGTCCGGTGATATCTGTTCAAGTCCCATCGCCGTTCTTCATCGGTGCCTCAGAGTTTCCGCTCCACTTGGATCAGCGACCAGCGCAATCCGCCACCGCACACTCAATTGACGGCTGATCCAGAATCCGACCAATGCGGCCACGACGCGCACCGGCTGCCCGCCTGTCAGCCATACGATGCCGGCAACGAGTAACGCAGCGCGGATGAAAAAGCTCGCTGCCAGTGTGAGCGGAGGACGGCGGGAACGGGGCAGCCAAGTGATGGTCCACCACAGCCCCGCGAAATAGAGTCCGCCGAGGATCAGCCCCAGCCCCAAGGGCAACAGCCAATCGGGAAGCCACTCGATCATCTCCGGTCCCCTCTTGCTCCCGTTCGATCGGCGGCCGAATCCTCGGCCGCTCGCTCGTCGCCAGGCGGTTCTTCCGTGTCCTGTTCCTGGTTGGCTGCTCGCGATTCGCGCGATACCCAGTACCACGCCAGATAGCAGCCGCCCGCCATCCCCAGCAGCAGCCCCATCAACGTAAAGGAATAGGGCCGCTCGATGGTCCGGTCGAGCCACATTCCCACGGCCAAACCGATCAGCGTGGGAACGGCCACCGACCACCCCACCATACCGAACATGCCGAACCCGTACCAGATCCCGCGCATGTCGCCTCGCCGGGCACGCAGTTTGCGATCCTCCTTGCGACTCACTTCGCGGTGAAACCGGCGTTCGGATTCGGTAGTCGGCTTCATGGTCGCCGTATTCCTTTCCCAACTAGTCTTGCCATCAACCTGTTGTCTTCCCTGTTCTTTGCTCGTTGCGTTT
>JALSIV010000443.1 GCA_026989685.1 Pirellulaceae bacterium
GCATGTGAGAAATCGAACCGACCAGCACGGGAATCCTCGGGCTCAAGTGGAGCTGTCCGCCGGTGGGGAGCGTTCGTCCAGCAACTCTGCGATCCGCTTCTTCAACGACTCGAGTTCCCGCGGGTCCTGCCAATCGAAACGGCCTCGCAGGTTCCCCCACTTGTCGATCAGCATCAGCCGGTTGCTGTGAGTCTGCCGCTCGACCAGAACCTGAAAGGCCTCGGCGCCGATCTTGCGAATCTCCGTCATCTCGCCGGTCAGGAAAAACCACTCGTCCGGCTTGGCTTGCAGTTTGGCCGCATAGGCCTGCAGCGCCTGCGGCGTGTCGTTCTCCGGATCGCAGGTGATACTCACGAATTTGACTCCTTGCTGAGCGAACTCGTCCACCAGCGCGGCCACCGCTTGATTCTGCTTGGTGCAGGTGGTGGGACAACTGGCGAAGAAGAAGCTGGCCACCCAGACTTTTCCTTTGAGTTGCGACGCGGAAAAGGTCTTGCCCGTGCGGTTGGTCAATGTGAAGTTGTCGATCGCGTGTCCCGGCGCCGCCGTTTTCGGTGCGGGAGTCGCGGGGGGCTGACGATGGCGGAGCATCACCACGCCGATCAGCGCCAGCCCAACCACCACGAACGCCAGCGGAATCAGTTTGTTCATTGCAAATCTCCCTGGATGCGAACGCGCGTGACGCGAGCCGACAAGGCCAGCATGACGGCGGCGAAGGCGACGGTCACCCCCCAGCATACGGCGAGCGACGGCAGCCGCAGGCTCTCGGCCAACTGCGGCCCTGCCAGCAGTTGCCGCACGCCGGCCACGGCATACGTCAGCGGGTTGACTCGCATGACCCCCGCCAACACCCATTGCCCCCAACCGGCCTCGGGCCCCAGCACGGGAACCGGGAAGAAGGCTCCCGACAGCAGCCACATCGGCATCAGCAGGACACTCATGACTGCGTGAAAGCCCTGCGTCGAGTCCATCCGCCACGCCAGCACAAAGCCCAAACCGGTCAGTCCCACGGCCGATGCCAACAGCAAGGCGGTCACATGAATCAGTGCCCCATAGGACGACACGCCCTCGATGGCGGCTGCCAGTACCAGGAACACGACGGCTTGGGCGATGGCGATCAGCGAGCCGCCGGCCACCTTGCCCAGGACCATCGACCACGCCGGGACCGGCGCGACCAACACCGACTGCAGGAACCCTTCTCTTCGATCCTCGATGATCGAGATCGTGGCGAAGATCGCGGTGAACAACACGATCAGTGCCAACGTTCCGGGGATGTAGTATTCACGGAACGACTGTCCGGCCGCACCGCCGCTGGAAGACAGCCGGAAGCTCTGATCGAGTCCCGCTCCGAACAGCAGCCAGAACATCACCGGTTGCCCGATCGCCCCGATCACCCGATTGCGCTGGCGAAAGAAGCGGACGAGTTCGCGGTGGCACAGCGCTGCCGAGGCATGCCACGGACGGGGCACGACGGCCGTCCGAACCGACGTTTCCGCCGGGCTGTTTGTTGCCGAAGCTGCCGTCTGGTGCATCACGCTCGTGTCCCGGTTTCCAAGCTCACAAAACGGTGGCCGGTCTTGTCGATAAAGACGTCTTCCAGTGTCGGTTTGCCAACCTGAACCGACTTTATGCGTTCACCGGCCACTTCCACAATCCGGGGAACCCACTGGTGGGCCTCGGGAAGCTCCAGGCGCACGGCCTGTTCGAGGACCTGAGCGGCCAATCCGAGTTGCGATCGGATCTGGTCGACGACCGTTTCCGGGGCGGCCGTTTCGATCGTAATCGTATCGCCGCCGACAGTCGCCTTGAGTTCATCCGGGGCACCCAATGCGACCAGTTTTCCGCAGTCGAGGATGGCGATTCGGTCGGCCCGCTCGGCCTCTTCCAACAAATGCGTGGTCAACACGATGGTGACGGAGAGTTCATCCCTCAGGAAGAGGAGGTATTTCCACAGGTCGGCTCGAGCCCCCGGGTCGAGTCCGGTACTCGGCTCGTCCAGCAGCAGGAGTTCGGGCTGGTGCAGCATGCCCTTGGCCAACTCGACTCGTCGCCGCAGCCCCCCCGAGAGTTGTTCCACGATCTGCCGGCGCCGGTCGCTCAGCTTGAGTTGTTCCAACAGCAGTTGCTTGCGCTGCTGGAGCTGGTTGCCTCGCAGGCCGTACAGAGCCGCCTGGTAGTTCAGGTTCTCTTCGACGGTCAGCTTCTTATCCAGGCTGGGAGCTTGGAAGACCACTCCCATGCGGCGGCGCAGCGCGGCAGCCTGGCGAGGCAATTCGTGGCCCAGCACGCGAATCGAGCCCTGCTGCGGCGGGACCAATGTAGAGAGCAGCCGAAACAGAGTCGTTTTGCCGCCGCCGTTGGGGCCGAGGAAAATGAAGACTTCACCGGGTTGGACTTCCAAGGAAACGCCGTCCAGCGCTCGATGGTCGCCGTAGGCGAATCGGACGTCACCGAGTTCGATGGCCGGGCATCGATGGTTCATCGGTCTAGTGCGCCGCCTCTTCCTCGCCCGCTTCGGACTCCGCGTGCGGCTCCGATTCTTCGTGGTGTGCTTCCACCGGTTCGGACGCGTGCCGCCACCGCTCCAAGCTGTATTTTTCCGTGCGGCGTCCCACGTCGGGAACCAGCATCAGCACCAGGAAGACGCTCATCAGCGACGCGGGGATGGTGAGTACGTACTTCCAATTGGCTTCCCACAGCAAGTGCATGAAGAACAGCATCACCAGCATCGCCTTCGCGCAGGAGACGGCCAGCATGGCGGCTCGAGCCACTTGAGGCGACGTCTCATAGACGCTGGAGTTGGCGAGGAAAAAGGAGATCGCGGTCAGTACGATCAGGGCTCCGAATACGGCCAGGTATTTGGCGTTGCCGCCGTGGTGATCGTGCGTCACTTCGGAATGTTCATGGGTTTCGTTCATGGCAGGCGCTGGTCCTTCACCGGGAAGTCTACGTTTTGCCGGGTCGCGTGATGCGAATTGTCGGGTCTTTGTCTAGAACAGGTACAAGAGCGGAAACAGGAAAATCCACACCAGGTCGACGAAATGCCAATACAGACCAATGTTCTCCACCACATTGGCTCGAGCTCGATTGAGCGGTCTGCCCAACAGGACGATC
The DNA here is from genome assembly GCA_026989685.1 of Pirellulaceae bacterium. Taxonomy (GTDB): domain Bacteria; phylum Planctomycetota; class Planctomycetia; order Pirellulales; family Pirellulaceae; genus S141-3. Next base: position 3,115 of record JALSIV010000443.1, read on the forward strand.
ACGAAGACGAGCAAGCCCACGGCGACGTGCAGCGCGTGAAAGCCCGTCAACAGAAAATAGGTACTGGCCCACATGTTGCCACTGGGGATATGCAGGGGAAGACGCAGCCAGGAGAAGTGCTCATTCAGCCCACCGTGAACTTTCGGATGGACTCCCGACGTGTCGACTTCGACGATCGCGCGCAGTGCGGGAATGGGGCTGTTGGAGTCGCCTTCGATCAGTTTCCGCCGGCCGTCGGCCGCCTTCCATTCCAGTTCCACTGCTTGCAGAGCCGCATTGGCGGACGTCATCGCGGCCGTGGCCTCGGTTTGAACTTTTGCCGCGGCGGCTTGCTCGGCTTCGAGTTTCTCAATGGCCGCTTGTTGCTGCTCGGTCGGATTCTCACCGGCCGCTTTCTTCGCCTCGTCGATCTGTTTTTGCAGGGCTTCGACTTTCGACTTCGAGGACTCGATCTGCTCCTGGTATTTCGCAATCTGCTGCTTGGATGCTTCCATCTGCGGAGCCAGTTCGGCGAGCTTCGCCTTGACGATTCTCAAGTCTTCTTTCAGGTAGGAGGTGGCGGCCGTGTTGCGCGCCAGCGGGTAGATGTAGAAGGCGAACATGTCCATTTGAGCGAATCGCCAGGCCGCGTCATCACTGGTGGCGATCTGCCGTTCGGTCCAGCCGACATAGCTCGTCAGCAGCGTGTCGACCACATCCAGCCGCTCCCGCAGAAGTTTGGAACGGCTTTCGCTCGGTTTGTCGCTCAGCTCCTTTTCCAAATCGGCTCGGTGCTTCTGCAAGCGCGTCCGCACGGCTTGCAGGTAGTACATGTCCGCCTTGTCGTAGACCAAGCCATGAGGATATTGCGGGTAGATGCCGTGGTCGAACTTCGATTTGTACTCGACGGCCTTGATGCCGAGAAACAGCGTTCCCAAGGCGAGCGTGAGGAACAGCAGCGCTTTGGCTTTGGCGGTCTGATCCCGTTTGGCCGCTTCCAGAGCCAACACGATCGTGACGCTCGAACAGATCAGCACGAACGTGTTGATGGCCCCCAGTGTTTCCACGACATGAACGTCGTGCACTCCCGGCCAGGTTCCTCCGGGGGCGCCGAAACGCAACACGATGTAGGCGCCGATCAGTGCGGCGAAGAACATGATCTCGGTGGAGAGGAACAGCCACAAGCAGACCTTGCCGTTGGGAATCGGCAGGGCCGGTTGGTACTCGAGTCGAATGTGGCCGTGGTGGTCGTGATCGTGAGCAGCGGTTGCCATCGGTTCTTATATCCAGGGGATCCAAATGAGGAAGATCAACAACACGGGGAGGTAGACCAGGGAACACCGCAACAGGGCTCGCGCGGAGCGGTCCGAGCAGGTGGCGGAGAACCAGAGCGAACAGCCGAGTTGGGCGATGCCCAAAAGCAGCGCCGCGGCCACGAAGCAGCGGGCGCCCAGCGTGGGAACTCCCCAGGCCAACAGCAGGCTGACCGGAATCAGCCAGGCCGCAGCGAGAATGGCCTGCAGGCCCGACCGCCGACCGCTGGGGTCGACAACACTCATCATCTTCAAACCGGCGGCCGAGTACTGGCGGCGATAGAGCCAAGCGATCGCCATGAAATGGGGGAACTGCCAGAGGAAGACCACCAGGAACAATGCCAGCGGGCGAACCTCCGTCCACGGCCGCGATTGGGGGACGGCCGCGGTCCAACCGATCCACACCGGCAAAGCACCCGACACGGCACCGACCAGCGTATTGAGCGACGAGCGAGACTTGAGCGGCGTGTAGGCGAACACGTAGACGGCCCAACTGAGGAGACTCCACACCATCGGCTGCCAACCGGCGAAGGTTCCGAGGTAGGCGGCTCCCGCCGCGCCCGCACTTACGCCGACCACCAAAGCCGTCTTCCGCGACAGCCTGCCGCTGGGCAGGGGCCGGCCCGACGTCCGCTGCATGCGAGCGTCCGTGGCGGATTCGAGGACTTGATTGAGTGCGCTGGCGCTCCCGGCGACCAGCAGCGTTCCCACGACGGCATGGAACACGGCGACGGGATCCCCCACTCCCCAGGCGGCCACCAGCCCCGAGATGGCGACGACCATCAGCACCAACAGGGCGATCCGAGGCCGCGCCAATTCGACGCAGGCGGCACCGCGCTGCAGCCAGCTCAGCGTGCCGACTTGGGCGGAGGCTACGGCGGCGGTACTCATGCCGGCACCTCCCCTCGGTGCCCGACTCGTGGTGCCGGGCGGAGCAAGCCGCCTTGAGCCAGGTAGACCGCGCGGCAGACGCGCATCGCCGCGGTAACACTCACCGCCAAGAGCAGCGATCCCATGGCCACATGAGCCGTGGTGACGATCGACTGCAGGAGACTCTCCGCTTGCACGACATACGACTCGGCTCCCGGCAGGCCCTTGAGGAAATCCGGGTAGCCGAACTGCACGACCCAGGTCGCCGATCCCAAAACGATCTGCGCAACGAACAGCACCGGGAGCCACAGCGCCGGACGCGACTCCCACGGCGTACGTCCCGGTTGCCGCCAGACGTTGGCCAGCAGCAAACAAGCTCCCAACGTAGTGGCTGCCGCCATCAGCAAATGGAACCACACGAACGCCTGGATCGTTTGCGGCAGGGACCAGGGAGTCGCGTGTCGCAAGCAGGCACCCAGCACGATCTGGCCGTAAATCAGACCGGCCAATGCCGGAGCCAGCACCGCCAGTTGGATCGACCATGCGGAAGGCGCGTCGCTCGACCGCTTGCGCCAAGCCGGGGAAAGGATCACGCACAAGGCTGTCGCCAATGCGAAAAACAGCGGCGCCGTGCAGCCGTGAATGCGAGCGAGCAGGTAGTCGTCCAACAAGACGCGTGCTCCTCCCAGTCCCCCTTGGAAGATGACCAAGGCGACGGCCAGCAGCGAAAGCGACCGCGCCGACCGCCGCGAATCGTATCGCCAGACCAGACCGGCGGTCAGGAGTGCCAGCAGGCCGACCGCCGCGCCGAGGAGACGGTGGCCGTGTTCCACGAACAGGTCGAACGGACCGCTCCACCAGGTGGCCCAGGGATAGAGGAACAGATTGTAGCCGTAGGTGGAGGGCCAATCGGGGACCGCCATGCCGGCTTGGTAGGTCGTGACCAGTCCGCCCACGAAGATCAGCGGGAACGTCGCGCACACCATCAGCCTGGCCGCCAGGTAGGGCAGGCGGCCGGCAGGTTGTCGAGCGGGTTCGGCTGGGGATCTCATGCGGTCAATGAACGGCTGGAGGCGTATTGGATCACCGAGTCAACGTGAGCTTGTCAATGGGATGCCGGTTCGTCGCCGGACGAGTCGGTTGGGGGTGGCGTCGTCTGAGGATAAAAGTCGTCGTCGGCTTCGGGAGAGCCGTATTCATAAGGGCCGCGATAGACCACCGGCTGGAAATCGAAGTTGCCGTGTCCGGGAGGACTCGGCGCCATCCACTCCAGCGAGTTGGCATGCCAGGGATTGCGCCCCACGCGCGGACCATAGAACATGCTGTAAAAGAAGTTCACCGCGAAGATGATCTGCGAGGCCACCATGCCGATGGCGCAAATCGTCATGAACTGGTTGACCGGTTGGAGGTGCGAAAAGGTCTGATAATGGTACGGGTCGGCGAGGCGCCGGGGAAAACCGACAGCCCCTAAGATGTGCATGGTGAAAAACGTGCCGTTGAGGAACAGGAACGTGAGGAAGAAATGGACCTTGCCCCACGATTCGTTCATCATGCGCCCGAACATTTTGGGGAACCAGAAATAGATGGCTCCGAGCACTCCCATGGCGGTGCCGCCGAACAGCACGTAGTGGAAGTGAGCCACGATGAAGTACGTGTCGTGAATCATCTGATCGACGGGCGTGGCCGCCATGAAGATTCCGGAGAGTCCGCCGATCACGAACATCGATACGAAAGCGATCGAGAACAGCATCGGCGTCGTGTAGTGGATCTTGCCGCCCCACAGCGTCCCCAACCAATTGAACGTTTTCACCGCGCTGGGAAGAGCGATCATCATCGTGGAGACCATGAAGGTCATCCCCAACATCGGGTTCATGCCGGAAACGAACATGTGATGGCCCCACACGATGAAACCGAGTCCGGCGATCCCCGACATCGAATAGACCATCGGCTTGTAGCCGAAGATCGGCTTGCGGGCGAAACAGGCGATCATATCGGACACCATGCCCATCGCCGGAAGAATCATGATGTAGACGGCCGGATGGGAATAAAACCAGAACAGGTGCTGCCACAGCAGCGGTTGGCCGCCTCCACCGGCCGCCGCCGAGTTGTTGGCGGTGGCCATTTCCGGAAGGAAGAATCCAGTGCCGATCACCCGATCCAACAGCAGCATGAAGCCGGCCGCCGTCAGCACGGGCAGGGCGAATGCTTGAAGAATGGCCGTGATGAACATGCCCCAGATAGTCAGCGGCAGGCGGAACATGGTCATGCCGGGAGCTCGCATCTGCACGATGGTCGTCAGGTAATTGACCGAACCCATCATCGAGGAGACGCCGACGAAGGTGACCCCGAGCAGCCAGAGTGTTTGAGCCAGACCGCTGCTGGGGGCCGCGTCGGGGATCGCCGAAAGAGGCGGGTACGACGTCCAGCCGGCGGCCGCCCCGTTTCCG
>JALSIV010000444.1 GCA_026989685.1 Pirellulaceae bacterium
GGCCGCAATCTGTTCCCCAAGATCTTCGAACGCAGCCGCAACGGCCGCCTCGTCGTTGTACGGCAGCACGATGGTGTCTCGAGCCGTCCCGGCGGTGACACCCGGCGAGTTGGGTACCGCCAGCGTGGCGGCCGAGCTCCCGGCGGCGACCAGTAGACTATCCACGTGGCCGTGGTAATTCCCCGCGAACTTCACGATCTTGTCCCGGCCGGTGAATCCTCGAGCCAACCGGATGGCACTCATGGTGGCTTCCGTTCCCGAATTCACCAATCGGACTTTTTCCACCGACGGAACCATGTCGGCGATTCGTCGAGCCAGTTCCGTTTCGGCCACGGTGGGCGCGCCGAAGCTGGTTCCACGCTCCATCGCCGTGCGGATGGCTTGCAGCACTTGAGGATGCGCGTGCCCCAGAATCATGGGCCCCCACGACCCGACGTAGTCGATGTAGCGGTTGCCGTCGACGTCGGTCAGCCAGGCCCCTTCCGCCTTGTCGATAAAGAGCGGCGTCCCGCCCACGGCCCCGAAGGCGCGAGCCGGACTGTTGACCCCACCGGGAATCCATTTCCGGGCTTCCTGAAACTGTAATTGGCTTTGGGAGAATCGATCATTCATCGAAGTGTCTTCCCGGCGATCGTGGAAGAAGAGGGGACGAAAACGGCGGCTACACGACGGCCGCGATGGCGTCGCAGACGCGGTCGAGGTTGGAGGCGTTGAGTCCGGCGATGTTGATCCGTCCACTGCGGACGATGTAGACCGCATGCTCGCTCTTGAGTTGATCGACTTGCAGTGGAGTCAGTCCCGAAAACGAAAACATGCCTCGTTGCGATTCGATGAACGAGAAGTCGCGATCGGCGATACGAGCGGCCAGTCCCGCCACCAGTTCGCTGCGCAGCTTGCGGATCCGCTCGCGCATGGTGGCAAGTTCTCCCAGCCACTGCCGCCGCAGCACATCGTCACTCAAGATGGTCGCAACGATCGCCGCACCGTGCTTGGGCGGATTGGAGTAGTTGGCTCGCACGGCCGACTTGAGTTGGCTTTCCGCGGTCGTCGCGGCCGTGTTGCTTTCCGCGACCAGCGTAACGGCTCCGGTGCGCTCGGCATAGAGTCCGAAGTTCTTCGAATACGAGTGGACGACGATCAACTCCAATCCCGATTCGACAAACCGGCGCACCACTTGAGCATCCGATTCGAGTCCGTCACCGAATCCCTGGTAGGCCAGGTCGATCAGTGGTAGCCAGCGGCGCTTTTGGGCGATCTCGATCACCCGCTTCCAGTCGTCGAGTGACGGATCGACGCCCGTGGGATTGTGGCAACAGCCGTGCAGGCAGACCACGTCGCCGGCAGGAATCGATTGCAGCGACTCCAACATGGCGGCGGCGTCGAGCCGAGTCCCCGACTCGTCGAGGTACTCGTATCCGTCGGTCTCGAGTCCGGCCGAACGGAACACGTTGTGGTGGTTGGCCCAGGTCGGGTTGCTGCACCAGATTCGACTGGACAACTGATTGCGAACGAGGAAATCGGCGGCCACGCGCAGGCCGGCCGTGCCGCCGGGAGTCTGAATGGTGACCGCTCGGCCCTCGGCGATCGCCGGATTCTGCTCGCCCAACAGCAGAGCCCGTACTTGCCGGTTGAATTCGGGGTCGCCTCCCATCGAAAGATACGATTTGGTCGTTTCGCGGTCGACCAGGAGACGCTCGGCCTGCTTGACCGCGTCGAGGATCGGAGTCACTCCCGATTCGTCCTTGTAGACACCGACTGTCAGATTGACCTTTCCGGGGCGATCGTCCCGTTGAAAACTCTCATTCAAACCCAAGATGGCGTCGGGTGGGGCGGGCGGAACCGAATCGAACATCGGGCAGGACTCCAGGCGGGGCAAGAGGATCGAAGGGGCAGTGGGATGGTAGGAAGCGTCGATTGTATGGGGCTGGCACGGCATTGGAAATCGGGGATGGACGATTCCTTGTCGGATTCGAATTCCCTTTCGGCTCACCGCGCGCAATACCGGGTTCTCACGATTCCGGTTCTCAACCGGCGGGTCATCGAGTGCCGGGGGACTGACAGCCTCCTTTTTCGAGCAGTACAGTGTGTCGAAGAGCGACAGCGGGGCGGTGATGTGGTGCCGGGGGCGGGGCGGTAGTCCGAAAGCGAGGATCCAGGCGGTGGCCATCGGCCTATTGGAAACGACCGGGTGGACTCCTGCCATGGTGGCGCTCGACACCATGGAGAAGACCGCCCGTGTTCGGGTGCGGCAGGCGGAACTCAACGACTTTCTGGGAGTGGTCATCAAGCTGGAGGGACCGCTCGATGCCGTCTCCTCCGCCGTGGAAGCCGGCCGGCGGGTGGCCCAGACGATGGGCGGGCGACCGGTGGTGTCCGTGTTGGCCAGTCCTTCCGAGACGGCCATGGGGGCCATCGACAGCCCGGCCGAATTCAATCCTCTGATTCAGCAAGCGGTGGTCACTGATCCATCGAAGGAGGTTGCAGCAACCATGAACGAATCCGTGGAAGCACTGGGGTTTATTGAGACTCAAGGGTTCACGGCCGTGTTCGACGCCATCGACACCGCCTGCAAAGCGGCTCGCGTGGAAGTCGTCGGCAAGGAAAAGCTGGGAGGCGGCTACGTGACGGTGGTCATTCGGGGGGACGTGGCAGCCGTCACCGCGGCGATCGAGGCGGGGAAAGGGCGGGCCGCCCATCTGGGAACCCTGATCGCAGCTCATGTGATCGCCCGCCCCAGCGACTCGGTGCTGTCCCTTTTGCCTCAATAGTCCGGGCCGCGGCCGGTGGTTTTTCGCTGGACGAAAACTCCCTCCGGCGGCGGAAACTGTTTGCCAATTCGCTTTGCGGCGATTAATATAGGTGTTTCGGATAGTGGGTTTACTCGACAGGGGAGTCGTGCGCATGTACCGCCGTACTCGAGCGAGGATAATGGGATTTCTCGCCTGTGGATTGTTCGCCTGTATGGCGGCCGCCCAAGATCGAACCGTCTCTCAGACTTACAGCGAGGGCGTTCATGCCTATTTCGCGGGGGACATGGCGGAGGCCGTGCGGTGGTTGACGGCCACAATCAAGAAGGCCGACCATGATCCTCGAGCCTATTTCTTCCGTGGTGCCGCGTATTGGGCTCAAGGAGATCAGCAGAGGGCGGAAGCCGACTTCAAGGCGGGTGCCGAACGGGAAGTATTCGGCCCGTCTCGGCCCTATTCGCTGAACGAGGTGCTGCACCGTATTCAGGGGAGGGTCCGTATGCGGATCGAGGCAGCTCGGGAGGCGGCTCGCGAGTTGCAGCGTTCTCAGGAGGCGACTCGCAAGGCGGCGCGGTACGAGGCGCTGCGGCGGGCCAAGCAACTGGTGCTCTATCCACCCCGTCCACTGCCGGCGGCGGAAAAGATCGTTTCGCAGCTCAAGCTGGCCACACTTCCCCGCGATCCGTTCGTGTCGGGGGCCTTGTTTGCCAGTGGCAAGCCGGCTCCCGAAGAGGCGCAGAGTAAGCTGAAGACGATTCCCGTGAGTCAACCAGTGGCTCCGGCCGGCGACGGTGCGGCGGCACCCGCAGCGGCGCCCGCTGCCGGGGATCCGTTCGGCGCTCCGGCAGGCGACAATCCGTTCGGAGCCCCAGCCAAGTCGGCTCCCAAGAAACAACCGCCTGCCAACGACGACCCGTTTGGGGAAAATCCGTTTGGCAACTAGATTCCGGTTTCTGCGGTGGCGGACGTTCCCGGCGTTGGGAGAAGGGCGATGCAAGAGGCATCGAAAGTGGTTGCGGTGACCGGCGGCGGAAGTGGGATCGGCTGGGCGATCGCTCAGGCCTTTGCGGCTCGCGGCTGTCAGGTAGCCATTGGCGGGCGCCGCGAGGAACGCTTACGAGAGTCGATTGCCGCGAGCAGGTGGCGCGATTCCCTGTCGGCTCACCGGCTCGATGTGGCCGACCGCGGCTCGGTCGACCAGTTCTTTGACTCGGTCGAAGGCCGGCTGGGAGAGGTCGATATTCTGGTCAACGCGGCCGGCATCAACGTCCGGCAGCGGATGATGGCCAACACGTCGGCTGAAGACTGGGACCGGATCATGGCGGTCAACGCGACCGGTGCCTTCAACTGCATGATGCGCGTCCTGCCCGGCATGCGCCGGCGGCGCGACGGTCTGATCGTCAATATTTCGTCGGTATCGGGCAAGCGGGCCACTCCGCTGGGAGGCGTGGCCTACAATGCGTCCAAGTTCGCGATGACCGGATTGGGGATTTGCGCGGCCAACGAAGAGGCCGCGCATGGCATTCGCATTACCAACGTCTATCCCGGCGAAGTCGACACGCCGATCTTGGAGCAGCGTCCGCAGGAGGTCGACGAGGCCCACCGAGCGCGGATTCTCAAGCCGGAGGATTTGGCTCCGTTGGTGGTGGCGATCGCCGAGCTTCCCCAGCGGGCTCACGTCCCCGAGATCGTGATCAAGCCGTTGTCGCAGCCTTACGCGTGATGCTCGCCGACCGGCGGTCGATCCGACAGTGTGCTGGCTGCCTATTTCTGGTGCATCTTATCGGTGAAATAGCGGAGCAGATCGCGGACCGAGATGATCCCCACCGGGTGACCGTCTTCATCGACCAGCGGGATATGGCGGTATCCGCCTTGATCCATCTGGCGAACGGCGAACGCGATCTTGGCATCGGCTTGCAGCGTTTGGGGAGCGGGGGTCATGAAATCGGAAACGGGACGTTGGCCGAGCTGTTCCACTTCGCCTGCCAGCTTGGCAATGGCGTCTCGTTCGGTGAACACTCCCTGCAGTTCTTTCCCGTCCATCACCAGCACGCAGCCGATCTTGCGTTCGACCAGCAGAGTGAGGACTTCGCGGACCGGTGCCTCGGGTGAGACGGTAATCGGTGTCGCCGGCGCGAGTGTCGCGATGCGATCGCGAATCAGCGCACGTTCCACGGCCGTCGGCGGTTGTGCCAGATGAGTGTCACTCAGTGGCTGTCCGCACTGCTGGCAATAGTCTTCGCCTTCGATGTTCTGCGAGTCGCACAGAGGGCAATCGATCATGACACGGTCCATTTGTCGCCGGACTGGAACAGTTGTTCGAGATCCCCGACGCCTTTCTTTTCCTTGGCCAGCTCGACTTGCCGATTGAGTTGTTCGTCGTAGCAGGGGCGATCGACGTCGCGGAACACGCCGATGGGTTCGGGAAGTTCCGGGTTTCTCATTCGGCTGAGCAGATAGGCCAGACTCGGTTCGGCCGCCTTTTCGTCATGAAACAGCAAGTCATCCTCGCTGATGCCTTTTCCCAGTTCCACGACTTCCGGTTCCATGCCATTGAGCCGGATGCCGCGATCGCGGTTCTTTCCGAAGATCAACGGCTTGCCGTGTTCGAGCTGAATGATGTGGTCCGACTTGGTGTCGCGATCGGTGGCGTAGCTCCAGGCGCCGTTGTTGAACACGTTGCAGTTTTGGTAGACCTCGACGAAGGAGGTTCCCTTGTGCTGCGCGGCTCGCTCGAGCACCATCCCCAGGTGCTTGATGTGGACATCGATCGACCGAGCGACGAACGTGGCTTCGCAGCCGATGGCGATCGACAGCGGATGGAGCGGATTGTCGATCACTCCCATCGGGCTGCTCTTGGTGATCGCGCCCAGTTGGGAGGTGGGCGAGTACTGCCCCTTGGTCAGACCGTAGATCCGGTTGTTGAACAGCACGATGTTGATATCGACGTTGCGGCGAATGGCGTGCATGAAATGATTGCCGCCGATGCTCAGCGCGTCGCCGTCGCCGGTGATGACCCATACCACCAGTTCCGGGCGGGTTACTTTCAGGCCGGTGGCGAAGGCGGGGGCTCGACCGTGGATGGTGTGCATCCCGTAGGTGTTCATGTAGTAGGGAAACCGGCTGGAACAGCCGATGCCCGAGACGAAAACCGCCTTTTCGCGGGGAATCGAGAGTTGGGCGAGGACCTTTTTCATTTGGGCGAGAATGGAATAGTCCCCGCACCCGGGGCACCAGCGGACATCCTGGTCGCTGGCATAGTCGGCCGGCTTCAAGACGGGAAGTTGTGTACTCATCGGATCGGAACCACCTTGCTGGAGCGGAGTGTCTCGAATGATGGGAAGGGGCGGGCGAAGTCGGCTCGACTACGAGGCGACTTCGAGCGTCTCCTTGATCTTGCTCACGATTTCGCTTACGGCGAACGGTTTGCCTTTGATTTTGTTCAATCCCACGCACTCGATGTGGTACTTCACATCGACCAGCAACCGCAGTTGTCCCATGTTCAGCTCGGGAACGAGGACGCGGCGGTAGCGACCGAGCAGCGAGCCCAGGTTGCGAGGAAACGGATTGAGGTATCTCAGGTGCGCGTGCGCGACCGACAGGCCCTGTTCCCGGCAGCGCCGTACGGCGGTGGTGCAGGCACCATAGGTGCCGCCCCAACTCAGGACCAGCAAGTCGCCGCTGTCGGGGCCGTCGACGGTCTGGTCGGGGATGTCCTCGGCGACCAGGTCGACTTTGCGCTGACGGATCTGGACCATCTTTTGATGGTTGTCCGGATCGTAACTCACGTTGCCGGTACCGTCTTCTTTTTCCAGGCCACCGATCCGGTGCATCAGACCCGGTGTGCCGGGGATGGCCCAGGGGCGAGCCAAGTGTTCGTCACGCTGGTAGGGGAGGAAGGGCGGGTCTCCGTCTTCCCGCGGTCCCGGATGGGTGACCTCGATCGGCGGCAGGCTGGCCACATCGGGAATCCGCCAGGGCTCGGCGCCGTTGGCCACGTACCCGTCCGACAGCAGCATCACGGGGGTCATGAATCGAACGGCGATCCGCCAGGCTTCGATAGCGGTGTCGAAGCAATCGGCCGGGCTGCGGCAGGCGATGATCGGCAGCGGGCATTCGCCGTTGCGACCATACATGGCTTGCAGCAAGTCGGCCTGTTCCGTCTTGGTCGGCAATCCCGTGCTGGGACCGCCTCGTTGGACGTTGACCACCACCAGGGGCAGTTCGAGCATCACCGCCAGTCCCAGAGCTTCGCCTTTCAAGGCGATGCCGGGTCCGCTGGACGCCGTGGCGCCCATGGCTCCGCCGAACGAGGCGCCGATGGCGGCGCAAATGGCGGCGATCTCGTCCTCCGCCTGGTAGGTCCGCACGCCGAAATGCTTGAATTTGCTCAGTTCGTGCAGAATGTCGCTGGCCGGCGTGATCGGATACGTCCCGTAAAACAGTTCCTTGCCGCTTAAGGAGGCCGCCGTCATCAGGCCCCAGGCCAGCACCTGATTGCCCATCACGTTCTTGTAGGTGCCGGCCGGCAGCTTGGCCGGATCGACGCGAAACGTGCTGTGAATGGCTTCGGTGGTCTCGCCATAGTTCCAGCCGGCCTTGAGTGCCCGCTGATTGGCTTCGGCGATTTCCGGTTTTCCGCCGAATTTGTCGTGGATAAACCGGATCGTCGGCTGCATGTCGCGGCCGTAGAGCCAGTAGATCAGCCCCATGGCGAAGAAGTTCTTGCAGCGATCGGCCAGTTTGACACTCAGTCCCAATGGCTCGACGGCTTTGCGCGTCAGGTGAGTCATGGGGACTTTGATGAGCTGGTAGGAATCGAGTGAGCCGTCTTCGAGCGGGTTGACTTCGAGATTGGCGAGTTTCAGGTCTTTGGCGTGGAAGCTATCGGTGTTGACGATCAGGATCCCGCCCGGTCGCAGGTCGCCGATGTTGGTGACCAGGGCGGCCGGATTCATGGCCACCAGGGCATCG
>JALSIV010000445.1 GCA_026989685.1 Pirellulaceae bacterium
TCACCAGACCAACAGCGGGGGCATCGCCAGCAGCACTCGTTCTCGTTGGTGGAGTTCGAGTTGCTGCATGGCCTGGAAGAACGCCCGAAACCGAACCGGATCGGTGGCGTGGAGGGTCGAGATGAAGTCGGCCGCCTTGGAATAGCGGAACCGCAGGTAGTCGATTCCCTGCAAGGGCGCGCCGCCGGTTCTCAATTGCAGTTCGCGGTCTTCGTCGAGTTCGTCGCCAAACAGCAATTCAATGAACGACTTCGGCTTGGGCAGTACGCGAACTTCGTACTTGCCGGGCTCGAGTTTGGCGAGCCGGGCCGCGTAGTCGACGGCGTCGTGCAGCGTTCCCAGGCGATCGATCAGTCCGAGTTGTTTGGCTTGGGCTCCGGTGAAGACCCGGCCGCCCGCCAGTTCTTCGAGATCTTTTTTCAACCGATCGCCGCGCGACGATCGCACGTGCCCTTTGAACACGGCATAGATCTCGTTCATCCACTTCTTCATGTGCTCCTTCTCGTCGTCGGTAAACGGCTTGGACGACGACAGCATCCCGGCGCGGGCACCTCGCTGCGTGGACTGCCAATGCACACCGAACCGGCTCCACATGCTCTTGGTGGCCAGCTTGCCGCCGACGACACCGATCGACGCGGTGATGGTCGACCGGTCGGCGAAGATGGTATCGGCGGCACAGGCCACGTAGTAGCCACCGCTCCCGGCGACATCTCCCATCGAGACGACGAATGGCTTCTTGGCTTTCACGCGGCGAGTGGCATCGAGGATGATCTCGCTGGCCGTAGCCGAGCCGCCGGGCGAGTTGACTCGCAGGACCACCGCTTTGACTGACGGGTCGTTGGCTGCGGCGTCCAAGGCTTTGCGAATCGGCGTGCTGTAGGCTATGGCTCCCGCCCCGAGCGGGAATCCGCCACCGCTCTCCTCGCCGGGCACGATCGGGCCTTCGACGTGGATGATGGCCACCGAAGCCTTGCGTGAGCGGGTTTTCTTGGGGGCCAGCAAGTCGGCATAGAACTTGAGCAGCCCGAAGGGGGACGACAGGTCGATCTCTTGCTTCTTTTTCTTGCCGTAACGCAGATCGAGTCGCACCTGATCGCCATGCGCCTTTTTCAGCATGGCCACGAAGTCCTGGCGATGTTCGACCGCATCGATGACTCCCATTTCGCGAGCTTTTTCCGCCGAGAAGAGTCCGTAGTCGATCCAGCGGCGTGCGGTGGCCACCGCCACACCGCGGCCTTCGGCGATCTGCTTCAGCATGCTGTCATAAAGACTATCGAGCAACCAGTCCCGGTTTTCTTGCGCCGGTGCGCTGGCCTGATGTCGAGTGAACATCTCGGCCGCACTTTTGTAGTCGCCGCACGCCGCGAAATCGGGTTCGATGCCGAGCAAATCGAAGAAGGCGCGGAGATAGGGCGTTTCACCATACAGCCCCAGAATCTGCACGTCGCCGGTGGGAACCACACTGATCCGGTCGGCGCCCGCAGCCAGCACGTACCCTCGCATCGACAGCGCATCGGCGGTGGCGTAGACCTTTTTTCCCTTCTTTTGCACGTATTTCATCGCCGCTCGCAGCTCTTCGGCTTGCGCGGGGCCGCAGCCGAGTCCTTCGATCACCAGCGCCACGGCGACGACATCGTCGTCTTCGCCGGCGCGGCGAATCCGGCTCACCAGCTTGTGCAACGTCGTACCCGAACCACCGCCAAACAGACCATTATCGGCCCCCGGTGACTCGGACAGGGATCCCCGCAAGCGAAACACGGCGATCTTGCCCGCACCTGCCTGCTCTCCGTTCTTGGTCGATGCCGACTTTCCTTTCTTCGCCTGCGCCGGTTTGTCGGCAAGAGTTGTTGTCGCCCCTAGCGATCCTGCCAGCAGGCCGGCGACCGCCACCACTTGCCAAGCGGCACTTCGATGAATCCACATGTTGCTCACTCCACGGATGAAAACAAAAGGTTGCTGGTTCCAGTGTACGACAGGACCGCTGGCGCCGGGTCCCCAAAAACGGCTTCACTCCCACTACCCGCCGGGGTGGCCGGGAATTACAGGCACGCCGCTTGCGAGTCATCGACCCTGGTTACTTGGCGATTCGGACAAACCTCATTTCGGGAGGCTTGACAAACAGTTTTCCCGATAGATGTTTGGCAAGAAAGGCGCGAGTCGCTTCCGGGGCGGCAGTAATGACCTGTTCGGGCTTGCACGATCAACCCCCGGCATCGGAAGACATCAGCAGCAACGTCTGCTCGTCTTCCAGTTCGTAATTTGCGTCATCCACAAACAGCTTGCCGTCGATACAAGCCGCATATCCGTCGGCTATCCGATTTCCTTGGAGGCAGTGTCCCGACAATTGCGGAAACCGCGCGGCCAGGATCGCCAGTGCCTCCCCCAAACGCATCTTTCCGGAAACCGGTACCAGTGCCGTCTCTGCGACTCCGGTGCGACTTCGCACAGTGCCAAAGAACTCGACTCGGATGGCCATCGGTTTTGCGCAACCCCAAGGGAGAGTTTCCCACGAACAGCTATACTTGACTCAGTGCGGACGTCGTGTCAGCGTCGCCAGATCCCACTCCGTTCGGCGCTCCCTATCATAGCGTATTCTGGTGGGCTCGCCCACAATCTGCCACAATGGAAGTAGTGGATCGGTGGGTCGAGTCTGATGAGGGCGACTCGTTGCAAACAGAGAAGAGAATGGCGATGCCGGGGAAGCGAATCGGCCGAAGCTGGGTTACCGTGGAATGGCAACGTCTCTTGTGGGTGATTCTGACATGGAGTTGCCTCGTGATGACGCTCGGGTGTCCTCCGCCTGGAGCAGGCCTCCACGACGAGAACGAGGACCCATCCGAACAGGCCGGCCACGAAACGGCCCCGCAGGTCGTCGTGCGTCGGCGGCGGCCTCGCCGGCCCCCCCCCAAACGTCTGCGAGACTACCCGGACAAGAAGGCGGGTGATTTCGACGAAGGGCGTCTCCCGCACATGGCCGGCGTCACGGACCAGCAGTGGTTCCGCCGGCCCGACATGGGCGGTTCGGATCTTCCCAGTCGTCCCGGTTTGAGTCACCAGCAGGCCCTGGAGCGCATCTGGTCGGAACTGGCGGATGCTACGGAACTGGGGCCCACCGAAGTCTGTTGGCTGGTCGATGTCTCTCCCAGCGCGTCCGGGTGGCATCCCCAGTTGATCGAATCGATTGCCGGCTATTACGGCCAACTGGCGTCCCAACGTCCGCAGGTCGCGAAGAACCTGGTGACTCGTATCGGCGTCTTTTCCGAGTCGTTCGACTGGCTAACCGCCGAGCCAAAGGGCGAGGCTGGCGAAGTCGCCAAGTTGTGGCAATCTCTTCCGCAACAGCCATCCAATCGGGAAAATGTGTTCGCGGCTGTCGAGGCGGCCATCGAACCGCTCCGCACGTCGCGCCTGAAGCAGCGAAAAGAAGTGCTGATCGTCATCATCACCGACGAAGCGGGGAACGACGGAGACCGCTTGCTGAAAGTGCTCCCCAGTCTGAAGAAATACGGCATCCCTGTCTATACGATCGGCCTTCCGGCGCCTTTTGGCCGGCGCACCGTCGTTTGGCAGAACACCGAGGGCGGGGAAATGCGGGTTCCATTGCCATCGAAGAAGGCCGTCATCGTGCATGGCCCGGAGACGATCGGCCTCGAGCGAATCCATTTGATGTTCTCTGACGAGGAGTCGACATTGGATCAGATCGACTCGGGATTCGGTCCGTACGCACTCGAACAGCTCTGTTTCGAAACCGGCGGCCGATTCCTCGGCGTTGAACTGAAAGTGGGGCATGGCACATCTGGCGAACGCGGCTGGCCCGACTACGGCGTGCTCCGTTTCGACCCGGCGGTGATGAAAAAATACCGGCCCAAGCTACAAAGCCGCCAGGCCTATCAGGAGTTTCTCAAAAAGTACCGCTGTTGTCAGGCGCTGGCTCAAGCAGCCAAGATCGCGCCTATTCCGGTTCTCATGCACCCGCAACTCACCTTCGAGAAGGGCGACGCTCCCCGACTCAAGACTTCGGTCGATGCCGCTCAGCAGGCGGCCGCCAAAGTCGAACTGGAAATCAATCGCGCTTACGAGTTGCTCAAACAGGGATTGGCCGACCGGAAGAAACTCACCGACCGCCGCTGGTGTGCATCGTACGACTTGGCCATGGGCCGGATCGCCGCGGCCAAAGCTCGAGTCGACGGCTACAATGCCATGCTGGCAGCACTCAAGCGAGGCGTTCCCGAAAAGAACAAGGACGCGACGCTGTGGGTGCTCGAGCAGGCGGAAACCACCGAGCTCACCAGCTCGCTCCGCAGTCTCGTCAAACAGGCTCGCGAACATCTCGAGCGTGTCATTCGGGAACACCCGGGGACGCCTTGGGAATACCTGGCCAAGGAAGAACTCAAGACGCCGCTTGGTTGGAAGTGGACCGAGCAATAGCCGAATGCCACGCGGATCAGGGAAGGGGATCTCACGGAGGCGCAGAGACTCGGAGAGGAGAGAATATAAGAGCCTGTAACAAAACCCGCCGTGCCGCTTCCCGGCCTCGGGCATGTTGCTTGCAGCTTGGCGTTTTGTGACAGCCTTTAAGCGATGGTGGTTGCACGGATGCGCTACTGCATGACTTGAATGGCGGCTTCGATCGCTTCCGCCAACCGCCGCTCCGCTTTGCCCGCCCAATCGATCACTTCTT
Organism: Pirellulaceae bacterium; assembly: GCA_026989685.1. Lineage (GTDB taxonomy): Bacteria > Planctomycetota > Planctomycetia > Pirellulales > Pirellulaceae > S141-3. The sequence continues at coordinate 4,682 of JALSIV010000445.1, forward strand.
GGTGACTCACCCGGCGAGGAGCGTCCGGCTTGGCCTCGTTGGTGATCACGCTGATCCCCAGGACGCTCACTCCGGCATAGCTTGCTGTGATCGCCTCGGGAACCGTCGACATTCCGACCGCATCGGCGCCGATCCGGCGCAACATCCGATATTCGGCTCGCGTCTCGTAGTTGGGCCCCAGGACACCCGCGTAGACGCCTTGCTGCAGCGGAGTGTCGGTCGCGCCGATCGCGGCTGCCAGCCGGTCGCACCAATCGGCGTCGTAGGGGCATGCGGCCACCGTGGCCTGGTGGTGCGCGTGCGTCGATCGACATAGGAATCCACGAAACATCAAATTGATGTGATCGCGAATCAACATCAGTTCGCCGGATCGAAACAGCGGATGGAGTCCTCCCGCTGCATTGGTGAGGATCAGCCGGCGAATACCCAACGCAATCATCAGCCGGACGATGTACGTTGCTTCTTCCCGGGACCGTCCTTCGTAGAGGTGACAACGTCCTTGGGCCACCACGCAGGGGCAGCGTTGCCACCGCCCCAGCGTCAACGTTCCGCTGTGTCCGGCCGCCGTGGGAAGTGGAGCCCCCGAAAGCTCTCCGTATCCCAACTCGACTTCAGCATCCACGCGGTCGGCAATGGTTCCCTGACCACTGCCCAGGACGACGCCGATCCGAGGAAGCAGCGATGTCCGACTCCGGACGAAGTCGACCGATGACATGATCGTGTCCGATTCCTGGCGGCCGTTCATGCGCGAGATTCTTCTGCCAGGACTCCGGTCACCAGTTTCGTCAGTTTCGGCTCGGCTTCCTGAGCCGTCCGGATGATGGCTTCCACGTCAGCCTCCTCGAGCGCATCGGGCAGACACATGTCGGTAATCACGGAGAACCCGACCACGCGCATGCCGCAGTGGACGGCGACAATCGTTTCAGGGACCGTCGACATGCCTACCACGTCGGCGCCGATCATCCGCAGGAAGCGGTACTCGGCTCGAGTCTCCAAATTCGGTCCCGTAACGGCTACGAAGACGCCCTGATGAGCTCGGATGTTCTCGCGCCGCGCGACTTGCAACGCTCGTTCGATCAGTTCGTGGTCGTAGGGAGCGGACATGTCGGGGAACCGCGGACCCAGCCGGTCGTCGTTGATCCCGATCAGCGGGTTGTCGCCCATCAGGTTGATCTGGTCTTCGATCAGCATGATGTCGCCGCACCGGTAGTACGGGTTCATGCCTCCGCAGGCATTGGATAAGACCAGCAAATCGGCACCGAGCGCCCGCATCACACGAACGGGCAAAGTGATCTGCTTGAGGGCGTATCCTTCGTACTGATGAAACCGTCCTTCCATCGCCACCACTGGGAGACCCTCGAGTTGTCCGCACACCAGGCGGCCGCGATGGCTGGTGGCCGTCGACCGGGGAAAGTGGGGGATCGACTCGTAGTCGAGCGTCGCTTCCACATCGATGCGGTCCACCAGGCTCCCTAGTCCCGTACCGAGAATGATGCCGGCTTTCGGCGTGCCCGGCCACACTCGGCGGATTTCGGCTACGGCATCTTGGATCTGGTCGTAGAGTTCCAGCACGGTCGGTGTCTCCTGTAGCACGAGCCCCGCTTGTTCAATTCATACTCCCCGTTCCGATGGCCATTCCCAGCCGAATGGATTCGCGGATCGGCAACGGCCGAACGGCCGACGATCAAGCGTCCATGTCGCTTGCGAGCCCAAAAAGGTACTCGATGGCTGCCCGATTGGCCATTCCCCTACCCGAAGGGGCAGGTCGAGGCTATCCTGCACGTCAGTTGCCGCCCGGCCCGACTTGCTGACAGGAGAGTTCGATGTCCGCCGATTTTCCCTCATCATCTGATCCCACCGCCGCTCGCGCCGACGATCGAGCGACGGCCGAAAGCGACTCCGCCGGCACGGCTGAGGAAGCTGCCGTCGCCGTGCAGCTCAATTCCACGCAGCGCCGCATCCTGGGAGTGCTGGTGGAAAAGGCCAAGACCACCAACGACAACCTGCTCACGCTCAATGCGCTCACCACCGGTTGCAATCAGAAGTCGAACCGGTCCCCCAAAATGAACCTCGACAGCGACGACGTGCTGTTGGAACTCGATGAGATGTGTCGAATGGGAGCCGTGGTCGAGGTCCACGGCGATGGCCGCGTTCCGAAGTACAAACATCGCATCTATGAGTGGCTTGAAATCGGTGACGCCGAATCGGCGGTGATCGCCGAGCTGCTGCTGCGCGGGCCGCAGACGCTGGGCGAGCTACGAGGCCGGGCCGCTCGGATGGCCGAAATCCGCGACATGGCAGCACTCCAGCCGATCCTGCAAGGACTGATTCAGCGCAAGCTGGTGGTGGAACTGACGCCGCCGGGGCGCGGGCAAATCGTCACTCACGGCTTCTATCTCGATCGCGAGTGGGACAAGGTCCGTCAATCGGTGGCCGCCGGCGGCGCCAAGGCGGCCGCCGCCGTCGAAGTGGCACCGGCTCCCGAAACCGAATCATTGCTCAAACGAGTGTCCGAACTGGAGCAGCAGGTCGGCGAGCTGCAGGCCCGACTTGCGCACATCGAGAACCGCTTGAGCGGAGACGGGTGAGTTCATCAGCGAACGTGCCCCGTTCTCTACCAGACTTTCGATAGATCGACTTCAACACCGGGGAGGGTGGTGGGGACGATCGCCTTCGCGTGCCGGCCTCGCAGTTCATACTCCTTTCCCGCCAGCACGTATTGCTCGATTACGTGCTCTTCGGGATCGACGATCCAGTACTCGGGCACACCTGTGCGCTGGTACATCTGCTTCTTCAGTTCGCGGTCGTAGTCGGGGTTGCCGGGCGAGAGAATCTCCACGACCAGATCGGGGGTTCCCTTGATTTTGGTCGGTGTAATGGCGAGCCGGTTCGCTTCCAGGACGACCACCAGGTCCGGCTGCACGATATCCGACTCGGTAAGCTGCACGTCGGTGGGCGCGTTGAAC
>JALSIV010000446.1 GCA_026989685.1 Pirellulaceae bacterium
AGCTCGATCCGATCGATCTTCATTCTGTCTTCCGATCAGGTGATCTCTGGCAGTTCGAATCCCGGGCGGCGGGGGCGATCCAGCAATCGGTTGGCGGTGGCGTCCCCTACGAATCTCTCCTCCCGAGGATCCCACTGTAGCCGACGTCCGGTCCAACGAGCAATATTGCCCAGGTGACAGACCGTAGCCGAACGATGACCGATTTCGACGTCGGCTGCCGGGCGCTGCCGAGATTTGATGCAGGCGATCCAATTTCGAAGATGCCCGCCGGTCCCTTCCGCTTCGCTGGGCACCGGTACGTGTTCCAGGTCGATCAAGTCGGGAGGATCGAGTCGAAACCGCCCGCGGTCGATCGTTATTCGGCCCCGTTCGCCCACGAAAGTCGCACCGCCGGGAGGGCCGTCCGCCAGCGTCAGGACAACTCCCGTCTCGTAGCGATAGCGGACCCGTGGACGCGAGCAGACGGCTTCGCCTCGCTTGCGCGACTCGGGTTTCGTGTAGACCGGCGGACGAAACGGTTCGCCCTCGGTCCAGACTTCCACCGGGCCGCTGTGGTCCATTCCCAGCGCCCACTGCACTTGATCGAGGCCATGAGCACCCCAGCCCGTCATTTCACCTCCGGAAAAGGGTCGAAACGAAATCCAGCCGGGGTTGCCTCGAGGCCGAAACAGTTCGGCATGATACGGCAACAACGGCGAAGGTCCACACCACCGATTCCAGTCCAACCCTTCGGGCACATCCTGCCCATCAAACCGGCACTCCCAAGGGCTAGGGTAGTTGGAACCGATCACCTCTTTCAGTTTCCCCAACTGTCCCTGGCGCACCAACTCGCAGGCGACCCGGTTCGCCGACATCGACCGCTGCTGGCTTCCGGTTTGAACAACGCGCTCGTACTTTCGCGCAGCTCGCACCAACATCCGCCCCTCACGCACTGTCAAACTCAGTGGCTTTTCGCAGTAAACGTCCTTGCCGGCCTGGCACGCATGGATGGCCGGTATCACATGCCAGTGATCGGGGGTGGCGATCACCACGGCATCCACGTCCTTGTCATCCAGCAACGCTCGGTAGTCATGATACGAGCGGCACTTTCGTTCGGCAGCGACCTCGTCGGCTCGACGCGAGTCGACGTCGGCCACCGCCACGATTCGGGCAGCGCGAGGCAGCCCCATCAATTGCCGAGCCCGGCGGCCGACGCCGATGTACCCGACACCGACTTTTTCATTAGCGCCGAGTTGAAACCGGCGAGTTGCCGAGGCGGGCGACGGGATTCCGCCTCCCAGCATCCCGGCCGCCAGTCCAACGGCAGACCGCCCCAGGAGCCGCCGCCGTGAAATGCCCGTTCGCTTCGTCACCGTGACCGCATCGCTTCGGTTGGTCTGGCTCATCCCACTTCTCCTCGTTCGGCTGATCGCACTCGCTGGTCGACGTCCGCGTTCCATGATACAGTATATACATGAGCTTGTTTAGAGTCTTTTGACCGGAGGTGCCTAAGATGAAGAACGGCACGGTCACCGGACTGCTGCTACTGACGGTCGTTTCCTCGTCGGGCTGGTGCCACGAGGCGAACCGGGCCGGGCAAGGCTATCACTGGCAGAAGACCCCGTCGTCGGTGGCCCTGATGGCGGACAATCGAGTCGTCTGGCAATTCAATCACCTCGGAGACGGCAAAGAAAAAGGCGTTCCCTATTTCCACCCGCTGGCGACGCCGAGCGGAACCGTGCTCACCGATCGCCGACCGGCCGATCATCCGTGGCATCGCGGCCTGCGGTTCGCTTGGAAGAAACTCAATGGCCTGGAAGGCTATTGGTCGTGGCCCGAGGGACTCAAGCGCTGGCCGGAAAACAACGGCATGACCGAGGTCACGCACGTAAGCGTGGAGACTCGCCGCGACGGTTCCGCTCAGTTCGAATTAACGCTGACCTATCATCCACCCCACTCGCCGCCGCTACTGACGGAACACCGCACCATCTCGGTTGCGGCGGCCGATGAAGGGGGAACCTATGCCATCGATTGGAAATGCGTCTTCACGGCGGGCGCGACCGACGTACTGCTGGACCGCACACCGATTCCCGGCGAAGCGGACGGCAAACCATGGGGCGGCTATGCCGGACTGCAATTCCGATTGGCCCCGCGCAACCAGTTGGCCGGCTGGTCTCTGGAGAACGCTCGAGGCTTGCGAGCCGCCCACCGCATCGGCGATCCGCGCGCTCAAGTGCGCAACAGCTTGCTGAAACTTCACGGTGAAAAGGCTCGCTGGATGAATGTCGTCCTCGAACTCCGCGGTGGCAAGCGAGGCGGTGTGGCCCTACTCGACCACCCCGCCAATCTGCGTCACCCGACAACCTGGCACACCTCGTCGATGCCCAATGAACTCATTCAAACTCCGCTGTTCGAGGGTCCGCACCGCCTCTCCGCCGGCAAGCAACTCATCCTGCGTTACCGGGTAATCGTGCATGAAGGGGCAATGACGGGCGACGAGTTGGAACGGTGCTGGAAGAACTGGACGCAGTAGGTGCCGTCTTCGACTTCGACAGACTACACTAAGAGGCTGTCACAAAACTCCGTGCCGCAAGCAACACATCCGAGCTTCGGAGGTGGTACGGCAGGTTTTGTTACAGGCCCTAAGTAGCGTCGAACGTTTCGAAGCCTCTTACGTCTGCATACGATCCCTCGGCATGAACGCGCACGTCGATCAGCGGCAGCCGCAGCGGCGACGGATGACGGGGTGGGTCGGCTGCCTCGGTTCCGGTTGCCTGGTCCCCATCCTCGGTCTGCTCATCCTGGCCTGTTTCGTGGCCTACGGCTGCCGCCTCCGCATCATCGACCGCGGATTGCAACTGGATGATTTTCAAGCCAACGGCTACACTTACCACATCCGAAGCGACGGGCTGAATACGATTTCGGACCGCCGGCACGGCGTGCGCACTTCGGAGACCGGTCCACCTTATACGATGGTCCTGACGATCGAACCGGACGACGAATCGGTGACCGAGATCGAATTGCTGACGGCATTCCGGATCGATGGCCAGGGGAATCGGGAATCGCTGATGGAAACGGTTCGAGAGCCCGTAGCTCCGGTCGAACGGAATGAGGTCCGGAATTCACCCGGTCCCCGAAGGCAAGCCAGGTTCGAATTCGTTCGCGCCATTCGTGTCCACCAGCCGTTCCTGCTCGAGGTTCAATTCCGCGCCGTCTCGCCTGGCTCGAAAACAATCCATCGCCAGATTTTGAAGGTCCACACCTATACGACAGAGCGGCGCAGTCTGGAATACTGGGAGAATCTGATGGGGATTTGATTCATGGCGACATCGATGCCGATCCATCGGCAGGACACGATCAAATCTCGCGAACGACGCGGTGTTGCGGATCCCACTATGCCACTGAAGATCGAAACGAAACCTCACCCATAAACCACCCCCGTTTTGCTGGTCCGAGCTTCCATGATCATGAGAGATTTCCATCAACGCCTGTATTCCGCTCGCCTCGGCCGCCCAGGACTGCGGACTCTGGCGGCTGTTCTGACCGCGATCTGGATCGGTGTCGGGCTCTACACGAGCCGGGCCGATGAGATCGAGATTACCATCTTGCACACCAACGATCTGCATCAAAACCTGCGGCCGCTGGCTCGCATCGCCGGCTACGTTGCCGGTTACAAGCGGACGCACCCCCACACCGTGTTCATCGACGCAGGCGATTGGTTCGACCGCGGGTCCTCACTGGTGACCATGACGCGAGGCGAAGCCATCTACGGCGCAATGGCCACCATGCCGTACGACTTCTGGATCGTGGGCAACCACGACTGGGCCTACGGCGGCACAGCCTGGTCGAAGCACTTCGAGTCGCAACTGGAAACGAAGTCGACATCGGCCCGATCCCGGCGACAGCCGCAGCGTCCCAATGTCGTGTTGATCATGACCGACGATCAGGGTTACGGCGACTTGCGACTGCACGGCAACTCGAAGATCGACACGCCGACGCTCGACCGCCTGGCACGCGAGTCCACGCGGATGGATCGCTTCTTCGTCAGCCCATTGTGCTCGTTCACTCGAGCGTCGTTGATGACCGGTAGATACTACCTGCGCACGGGCTGCGCGTCGGTGACGCGAGGCATCGAGACGGTGCGCAGCGAGGAGACGACGATCGCCGAGGTGTTCCGCCAAGCCGGTTATGCTACGGGATGCTTCGGGAAATGGCACATCGGGGAACACTACCCGAATCATCCCAAAGGGCAGGGATTCGACGAGTTTCTGGGGATGCCGCAGGGACACTGGGACAACTATTTCGATCCCGTGCTGGAACACAACGGCCGCATGGTGAAGACCAAAGGCTACATCACCGACGTACTCACCAGCGCCGCAATCCGTTTCATCAAGGAAAACCGGGGGCGTCCGTTCTTCTGCTACGTCCCCTACAACGCACCGCATACACCCATGCAGACTCCCGATCGCTACTTCGACAAGTACAAGAGCCGAGGCTTGGACGACCGCAACGCGGCGATCTACGGCATGGTCGAGAATATCGACGAAAACGTGGCTCGCATTCTCAAAACACTCGACGCACTCGAACTGACAAAGAACACGATCGTCGTTTTTCTCTCGGATAACGGCGCGGAGGGACCGCAGGGGAGTCGGTACAACGCGGGCATGCGAGGCATGAAGGGGAGTGTCCACGAGGGTGGGATGCGGGTTCCCTGCTTTATTCGCTGGCCGGAGAAGATCGCCGCGGGACGCGTGGTCGATTCGATTGCCGCTCACATTGATCTCCTCCCCACATTGGCCGAGCTATCCGGCATTCGAGCCGACACCGCCGAGCCGCTGGACGGGATCAGCTTGGCACCTCTCCTGCTGGGAAAGCGGCAACCCGAACTTGCCCGACGGATGATCTTTCACCGGTCTCCGGGTTGGCGGCGGCTGGTTGCCTATCAGGCTCCCGTGATCACCGATCTGCAGCCGTTTGCCGGCGCGGTGAGGACGCGGCGGTGGCGTGCCGTCAACGAGGGAAACGGCTGGCAGCTTTACGACATGCAAGCCGATCCGTCTCAGACGAAAGACGTGGCCGACCAGCACACCGAAGTCGTCGAGCGACTGGGGAAGGCTTATCAAGAGTGGTTTGGCGACGTGACGCGCGAACCGATCCGGCGGCCCCGGATTCAGGTCGGTTTCCGCGAGTGGCCGACGGAAAAACTGACGATTCCCGAAGCCTACTTCACCGGAAGCATTCGCTGGTACAACCGCTGGGGATTCGCTCATGATTGGCTGACCGACTGGAAAAGCGCCGACGACACGATCTGGTGGGAAATCGACGTGGTGGAAGCGGGACGTTTCGCCGTCCGTCTGGTATATGCCTGCCACGAGGAGTCGGTGGGAACCGTATTGCAAGTGGAAGCGCCCGGCGACTCGACCCGGGCCCGCATTCAGCGGGCTCACCCGCCACGCCCCCGTTTGCGCCCCACGCGATCGAAGAAGGTGCGCTACATTCAGACATTCGATACCATGTCCCTGGGGGAACTCACGCTACCCCAGGGGAAGACGCGCATCACGCTGCGAGCTCTCAAGGCCACGGCAGGCCGCATTTGCGATGTGCACTCCATCGTCTTGCAGCGACTGCCGTGAGGGGAACAAAAAACCGCTCGCCATGACATGGCGAGCGGTGTCGCAAAGCGTGATCACACACGGCCGAACATTGGCCCCGCACTATGGTCGGTTTTGCCGCCTTCGCCGCACAACCAACAGCGCGACGCCGAACAGACCGGCCATTGTTGCATAGGACGACGGCTCGGGAACCGCCTGGAGAAACTGATTCGACGACAACGCCCCGGCAGTGTAACGGATCTCGTCGATGTAGTATTCGAAACCGCTTCCCAACACAATATCGAGGTACTGATTTGGATGCACGAACGCGCCGTTGAGCGTTTTCGTCGTGCCGGCCTGATAGTCCTTATAGATGGTGAACTGGCTCGTCGACGCGTCCCACACCAGCGCGACGTGGTGCCACTCGACCAGATCGTTGATGCCGTCCCCCTCGTCGGCCACGTCGCCCGTCGCGCCCGTATAGTCGTTGGGGTTTCCCGAGCCGCTATCGGTGTCGACGTAGACATAGTCGCCAACACTGACGTTGTTCCAGTCGCCACCCGGCTGGGGCGTATCCCAGCGACTCCGAATCTTCCCGAATGAGTTCTTGGTTTTCCCGTGACTGAAATCGACTTGCCAACGACGAATGTCGTGGGAGGCGGAGTTGTCCGGACTATTCGGTCCGTTTTCCACTCGCTGGGCAAAGGAGTTGTACCCCCCCGGCTCTGTGATGATTCGCAGAAAAAACTCGAATGTAAAACTCGTGTCGGGGGATGTCGGACTGAGCAAGGAGTTGTTCGGCACACGCAAACGCCGGTCGACGACCTGAGCGGCCATGGTATTGGCATAGGACGTCCCGCTGAGCGGATCATAGATTGCGACCCCCGGCAAGCTGCTGCTTAAGTACTTCAACGTCCCACTGGCGTTGCCGATCCGGTTGGCGTTCAATCCGTTGCCGGATGAATCGAGTGCCGTGTTGATGTTGCTCCCCGCAGCTCCCCCGTCGTTGTCGAATCGCCAATATCCGATCACACTGGCCGGTGAGGACGATGCACCAGCGACCAGCAACCCCAAGACCCCAAGTAACCACCGTTGTCGACGCATGGCAATGGTTCTCCCTCATCCGTACCAACCCGAACATTTTTCTCAGAGCTCCCAGTCCGGGAGCTCCCAATCCACACAGAGCAACTGGAACATAACACCCGATCGACCGTGTTCCAACCACCATTTTGGCTACAATCAAGCCACCCACCCCCCCACTACAGAGAGACTGCTTTCAACCCAGACGGATGAACCAGGACACCCACCAGACGCAGACACCCACTCTCTCTGAGTCGCCAAGTCCTCGATTCGGCTGAACTTGGGGCGACCACCGATCGGCAGGTCGTGGCCAGCACTGAAAACGGCCGCTTTGTCAACTCGCACGCCGGCCGCCGCTCGTTGCGGCCCGGGACGTATTACCTGCGCGTAAGGCAGGCCGACTCGGGCGGCAGGTTTTCCAAGTGGAGCCATTGGCACCAGGGGTTCGCGGTACGGTAAAGAGCACCTGGGGTTTCGGTCGCTCGGCTCCGCCTCGCTCCCTCAACCCCCGGCTCTGCTCCATGCTGCAAGCAACACGCCCGAGGTCGGAAAGCGGCGCGGCGGGTTTTGTTACAGGCTCTAAGAGGCTGTCACAAAACTCCAGGCCGCAAGCAACACGCCGGAGGCCGGAAAGCGGCGCGGCGGGTTTTGTTACAGGCTTTAAGATTCTACCCGTCCGCGCACGAAAAAACCCACTTGGGCCGGCTAGTCCCAAGTGGGTTTCTCTTATCAATCTGGTAGTGCGGCTCGAAATGAGCCGGACCTGCTACGAAGCAATGAGAACTGTGTCCACAAGGTCTGGAACGAGTCACCTCGAACCAGACGGATTATCCTTTAGAAAGGAGGTGATCCAGCCGCAGGTTCCCCTACGGCTACCTTGTTACGACTTAGTCCCAATCGCGGAGGTCACCTTCGGCGCTTGCCTCCCTTACGGGTTAGCTCGGCGACTTCGGGTGCCCCCCACTTT
>JALSIV010000447.1 GCA_026989685.1 Pirellulaceae bacterium
GACCTTCACCTCTTCGGCTCGAATGGAAACCGCCGTCGACAGGTCGGGCGTGAGTCGATAACCGAATGCCAGTCGGCCGCCGAGTCGCTGTTCCATCCAGTCCTGGTAGATACGATCGAACAGGAATCCGCTGGTGCTCATCGTCACCGGTGTGGAGAACAGATACGGCTCGGTGAAACTGACGGAATAACGTTGCACCAGCGTTCCCGGGATGGCCTCGATGCGCAGACCCTGGCCGGCACCTCGAAAAGCGCGTCCCGAGATCAGCTCGTCCCAACTGCGGGGAAGACGAAACAGATCGAAGTTGCGTTCGTCGATGACGATTTGTCCTGTGACACCCAGATCGGAGTTGACGCCGACACCAAAGTTGAAACGACCGGTCGTGGTCTCCTCCACCGTGGCGTCGATGTCTGCGGTTTGGGGCGCGGTGAGGGCCGGATTGACCGGTTCGGGCGTGAGTCCCGGCTGGGGCAGCGGAGGAACCGGTGCCAGAGGGACTCCGGTTCCGCCCGGCGGTGCCGGGCCCGCCGGCGCGGCGGAGGCAGCGGCCGGGACTGAGGATGCGGCACCGTTCGGCAACGGCGCATTTCCCGGCAAGGGATAGCCTTGGGGACTTCCCGTGGACGGATACTGACCGCGCACAACGGGGCGGGGTGTGGCACTGCCGCTGTTGCCTCCACTGTGGGTGTAGGCCGCTGGCGGCGATGCAGGGGTGGGTGGCGCCAGGGGTGTTGCACAGCCGGAGAGCAACAGCAGTGCCGCCACTCCCGGCACCGCTGCTAGGTAACGCCACGTGAACCGTCGCCGACTCACCGGTGGGAAAGAGGTTGTTCGAATTATCGGATTGGTCGCCACGTGTGCCTCGTTGTCAACTCATCGCTTGAACGGCGGCAAGTAAAGGTCCAGTACGACGGGGCGCGCACGCGGCCCGTCGGGACTCTGCCCTCGGAAGGTCGAGCCGCCTCCATGACCACCATGTCCGCCGTGTCCTCCGTGATTGCCGTGATTGCCGTGATTGCCATGCGGTTCGGAACGACCTGTCGCAGCGGCTCCGCTGTTCGCCGTGGCGGCCGCGTTGAGCGGTCGGATTTCGATGCGTGGCGGCTGACCGACGGATGGGTCCTTCTCGAAGACACTCGATGCCTTGAGCCGACGTTCGCTGGCTCGAATCTCCCGAATATCGACAATGTCACCCGGCCGCAGGGAGAGTCGATTCAGCACCACCGTGATCTTCGTATGAGGAACTTCCCCTTTGATATGGACGTTGATCTTGCCAACGCGGAATTGATCCCCCTCCTCGATTTTGTAGACCAGATCGAGCACCCCCGGTTCTTCGGCGAAGCGGGGATTGGCCTGAATGTCGGCGAAGATGTATCCTTGAGCACCATAGATGTCGCGCAGTTTCCGCTCATCCTGCCGCAAGCCGGCCATGTCGAAGTAGTTGCCGGGCTGTAATTCCAACTGCCGAAGCAGATCGGGCGTTGAGAATTTTTCATTGCCGATGATGCGCACGTCGCGAATGCGATATCGAGGGCCTTCATCGATCACGAAACGGACCGTGACCCACTCGCCGTTGGACGACCATTCCAATTCGCGGCTGATGCGAGCTCGAAAGTAGCCCAGATTGCGATAGTAGGCCGTCAAACGCTCAACGTCTTCTTCCAATTGCCGCTCGTCGAACTTACCCCAGATCAAGTACTTGAGGAGTCCCGGTTTGGTCTTGACCACGGTTTTCAGTCGACCATCGGTAGCCAGATTGGGGTCGTTGCCTTCGAATTCGACCTTGTAGACTCGCTGGAGCTTACCTTCGTGGATCACGAATACGGCCCGCTTATCCTGCGGCCTCTCACCTTCGGCAATGTCCACGGTCGTGCTCGGGATTCCCGCCTTGCGGTACAGTTCTTCGATTTTCCGTTTGGCCTCGCGAAGCGAATAGGCGTTCAGCGAGTCGCCGGGCTTGAGTCCGCATTCCTTCAGCAGCTTGCCGTCGGTGAAGTGCCGGTTTCCTACGAACCGGACCGTCTCCGCCGTCGGCCGCTCACTGACCTCGTAGGTCAGCAGGATGCCTTGCGGCGTTTCCCGTATGATCGGCCGCACATTGAAAAACCAGCGACTGGCGTAGAGCCGCTTCACATCTTCCCGGACCGTCGTCGGGTTGAACGGAACGCCCACTCGCGCCCGAATGTGGCGGCGCACCTGATCCTCGGGAACCGTTCGATTGCCACGGATCTCGACTCCGATCAGCGGACGTTTCGGTTGGGTCGCCTGAGGCTGGGCGGCCGGTTGCGGCAGCGTGCCCGGTAGTGGTGGAACTTGCGCCGGGCAGACGGAGGCTAGGCCGGCACTCAGCGCCACAGCCGTCACCACTTGCCGCCAGTACATCCACACAGGCTCTTTCATCGCCTTCCTTGGCTGGTAAGAGAGGGGAGATGGTGTCGATCAGAGAAGGGTCTTTCCGCGAAACAGGCGCCCGATCGCGTCCTTGCCAACCGCCGCACTCCGTTCGCACGGTCGTGAAGTGGCGGGTAGAAATACCCAATGACGTAGGATGGAACAAGAGCGATTCGGAAAACGGGCGTTTCAGGAGGGCACGACAGGGTTTGTTAACGAGTATCAGAAAGGGGACCACGGCGGGCGTGAAATCGGGGACCGACGGATTGCCCCAAATTTCCCGGTGGCGGGAGACAGGACAATAGGGGCGCTGCAGGCGAGGTTCTCGCCGTGGCCCCTGTGAGCGTCTTTTACTCACTCGCGTGCTTACAGGATGTGGCTGGAGAGGGAAGCAGCCCCGATCGGAATGCAAGTGGAACGACGCCCCCTTGCCGTGGCAACTTTTCGCCGTCCGTTCCGGTGCGGCGATCACCGCGGCGACATTCATATGGGTGTTGGCGTAGAGACGCGTTGGATCGACGGTCCGCGTTGGACGACGACACGCTATATTTCGTCCGGTTCAGCCAGTCGATAGCTCGTACTCCGACCGCCGCGCTCGTTCTGCCGAAGCACGCCGCGTTGGAGGAGTTGTTTGATGTCCCGCAGCGCCGTATCGTGAGAACACTTGGTCATCCGCGCATACTTGGAAGTGCTCAAGTTGCCCTCCCAGTCGTGCTCGAGCATACGGCTGATCACTTTTCGTTGCCGCTCGTTGACCGGTTGCGCATGGATGCGTTCCCAAAGGCGGGCCTTGCGAAGAACGGAACCGAGCATCGCTTCGGACCGGTGGTCGAATCCCAGTGCTTCCATTCTGCCGAGGAACCTGCCCTGCTTGTGGCGGACATCGGCCAAGACCTCGACGAGGACGGGGCTATCCCATGTGAAACGAGACCCGTCGTCGAGTTCGTGAATGAATGTCATGATCCGGCTCCAAAGCCTCCCTCCAGTCCTCGCGCTGAATCGAACGACGTCTACTGCATATTCTACGCAGATTATGCGTCGAAAAAAGTGGTAAACTACGCAAGCCATTCTGAAAGCCGAGAATGCCGGACACCTTGGGACATCAAAGGCCCGCTCACAGACACCCACTCTTTTCACTTTCACCCGACAGCGGGGTAGTAGCTGAAGAGGGCAGCGTGCAGGATGCTCGCTGCTATACGATCAGATGAAGTCGAGCAACGTCAGGCGAAACGTGCGTCCGATCATTTCCATGGTCGCCTGCAGGGCGATTTGCTCGGCAGTGAGGCGAGAAATCGCGTCGGCGAAGTCGGTATCCAGCTTTTCCGAGAGGACCTCCTGGACTTCGATCCGCTCGTTTTCCAGTCGCGTTGAAAGCGCGTCGACGGTTTGAGCTCGCGTGCCGATCAGGGCCCGCTGCAAAGACGATCGATCCAGGTCGGAATCGAGCAGGCCGGCCAACCGTTCGATCTCCGCCGTGTCGTCTTCTTTGACGGCACGTTGCAGCCGGAGGAGCGTGTTGAACACGCCGGCTGCTTCGAGTGGCCGCACATCGGTTCCCCGTACTATCTGGTCGCCGCCGATGGCTGTTCCGCTCAATGATTCCTGTCCCGTCGGGATCAGTCCCAGATCCCAGGCCGCCTGGCTGGGAGACTGTCGGCGCACTTGTAGCGTGTCCGGTCCCGCCGTATTGGGATCGACGATTTCGATTCCGTTGCCGAAGTCGACGAACTTGGCCACTACGGCCGTGGCCGGATCGAGGTTGTTCGGGTGGCCGTTGATCCGGTCCAGCACGTCGCCCACCGTCTGGGCCCCGGTCAGATCGATCGAGAGTTCGACACCGTCGCGGCGTCGGATGATCAGGTCCGGCCCGCCGTATGTCGACACGCCTCGGCCGTAGTTGAGTTGATCGAGGCGTGTCTCGCGAGTCAAGGTGCGCAGTCCGAGTTGCTCCGCGGTGCGTCCACCGTTTTCCCCAATGGAGAAGTCCACGCCGCTGACTCGCGAGCGGACGTCGATCGCCGTGCCGGCCTCGTTGATCGCGACCAGCACGTCGGCTCCCGAGTCGTTGATGGCGTTGATCAGATCGTCGACCGTCTCGACGCCCGCCAGTGTCACGGGGAACGACTGACCATCCTGGAAGATGATCAGCCCCGACGGGTCGAGCGCCTCTCCAGTGCCGCTCGTAGTGGTCGTCAGCGCATCGGGATCGACGATTCCGGAACCCGAAAGTGATGGCGTGGTGACGTCCAGCGGGGCGAGGGTGGCATCGAAGCGCGTAGAGAAATCGGCGGACGCATTGAGAGCGTCGACCACATTGGAGGCTTGAGAACCCAGCGGTGAGACATGGACGAAGAAAGTGTTGCCGTCGCCGCCGCTGTTGCCCGTGTAACCGGAGACGACTCCGGCGTCGGAGGCCGACACCGGCTGTGCCGGATCGTAGGTTTCTCCCAGCGAATTATCGGGCGTTGCGGTGAACATGCCCTGCGCATTGATGGCGGCGACGAGTGTGCCCAATCGAGTCTGATCGGCGTCGTCGATGGTGACGACCAGCGTTTTGTTGGCGGAATCGTAGCTGACGGTGGCCAGGTCGCCGCCCAGCGGAGCCGCTTGGATTTCAACCGAGACGCCGTTTGCCGTCGTGCCTGCCGTGTTGGCCGTCAGCACGATGTCGTTGGCGGAGCCGCTGAGAGTCAGCGCGGCTCGAGCGGGTACCGGATTGGGTTCGTAGACAACGTATTCGTTGCCCGGATTGAGTCCAGGAGCCGCTTGCAGCAGGCCGTCGTTGACGAGCTGAATGGCATACCCGTTGTCGGCGGCTCCCACGTTCTTCGACTCGATCGCAATGTCGTTGTGGCGGCCCGGCGACCGCAGCAAGGCTCGAGCTTTCACTCCCAGCATGTCCGAAATCGGTGTGGTCACGCGTAGGCGGGGGTTCAGATCCTCTCCCACCAGCGGCGCGGTTCCGGTCCCCGTTTCGTTCCGGATTCCCAGTGCGGCCGCTGTTCGGCCGCCGTCGACTTCGGTGATCGTCAGGTTGCCGCCGCCGGCCTCATCGAGTTGGAGCACGAGTCCGGTGGGCGTGATGTCGACTGTGAGCTCCCGTCCCGGTGGAGCGCTATCGGCCAGGATGCGGGCCACGTCGCCGACGGTGGCTGCTCCGGCCAGGTCCACCACGGTCGAACCGGCTCCATCGGAGATGCGCAGACTGCCGAGCGGCACGCCGCTTCCACCTCGCAGTTCGCTCAGCGGCGTCGATGCTCGCAGGACCGGATTGTAGTCGCTGTCGGGTCGGACTTCCTCCGACAATCCACCGAACACGTCGGCGCCGGAGACATTGGTGTCGATCAGCAGGTTGAAATCGCCGAATGTCCGCAGTTGCTCCTCGTTTCCGCGGAAGGCGATGCGACCACCCAGGTCTTCGTACGGCACGACGGTCGGATCGGAGCCGGCGAACAAGTAGCGTCCTTGGAATCGCATATTGGCAACTTGCAGAAAGCGTTCGACGATCGCCTCCAGCTCCAGCGCGATGGCGTCGCGTTGCGTGGCATCGGTCGTGCTGTCAACCGCCTGGACGGCCAGCCCTCGGGCTCGAGCGAGCAGGTTGCCGCTGTCATTGAGTGTGGCATCGGTAACATCCAAGAAGGCCGTTGCCTCTCGAAGGTTCACCGCCATTTGCGCTTTCTGTTCCAGCAGACGTTGCAGTTGCATGCCTCGAGTCGCCGCGGGGAGGTCGTCGCTGGGAACACGCAGTCGTTCTCCCGTGGAGAGTTGGCGCTGGATCGCTGCGAGCGCCGTCTGGCCGGCCTGCATTTGCGCCTGCATCTGCTCACGGACGGCCATGGTACTGACCCGGCTGACTGCACTAGAGATTAGGCTCATCGTCTCGGCTTCTCATTTTCCCTTGTTTTCCGGCGTGCCGGTGGCCCTGAACCGGCTGCCCTCGATCGGCCCGTCGGTGTTGTTCCGTTACAGTCTCACCAGTACGTCCAGCAGTTCATTGACGGTAGCGATGAATCGGGCCGAGGCCTGGAACATTCGCTGCATGCTGATCATTCGGATCGCTTCTTCGTCGATGTTGACCCCGCTCTTGGCCAGCTTTTCGCCGCGCAACGTTTCTTGAAACAGACGATAGCCCTCGGTCACCGACTTGGAGACGGCAGCCGCCTGCGACACGCCGGAGACCATGTTGTGATATTGGTCTTGCAGTGATGTATCGGCTTCATCCGCGGGCGTCGTGAACAGGGCTCCCAGCGTTTCCGCATTGCGGCTGTCCGCTCCGATCCCCGATCGGCTGGCGGCGAACAGGCGGGGATCTTGTCGGAGCGTTGCGGCGATGTCGATATCGCGTCCATTGGTGCCGGAGAAAAAGGTGTTGATCCCGAGTGCCGCCAGCACTCCGCTGGTGTCGTCTTGGAAGGCGAACTCGAGTGTTGGGTCGTCGACCGTCATGGAGAGTCGTCCCTGCTCGATGGTGGCGGTGAGTCCATCGACGGCATCGAGTTGGTCGGCCAGATCTTGCAGCGTGGAGTCGTCTCCTCGGCCATTGAGTTGGATCGAGATGGATGTCCGCGTGGTGACATCGGTCTGACGGTTTCTCAGAATGAGTTGAAAGGTGCCGCTGGTCGGAGGGAACGGCAGGCCGACCGAGTCGAGCGGCTCGCCCGAATCGTCGACGGCTCGTTCGGCCGTCACCTGCTGCATGCCGACCAGTCCCTGGCCCGAGGCGTGCACTCGGTTGAATTGCCGAATCACATCGGAGGCCAACGTGTTGAGCGTATCGAGGAAACCGCCGAGGATTTCATCTCTCGAATCGACCAGTCCCGCCAATTTTCCTGCTTCCGGCTGGAGCGGCGTCTGAGTGTCTGCGATGACCAGATCGGCGGCGCGCAGCCCGTTGGCGTCTTCTCCGTAGACGGTTTCCACCTGCCGCACGGTACTTTCGTAGATCAAGGATTCGCTCTCGTAGAACACGTTGACCGAACCGCCGGCTTGTTCCACGGCCCGAACGGGAATCCACTGGGAAAGTTCCATCAGCGACTGGTAACGCTGGCTGCGCAGTGCCCCGGCGTCCCCTTTGATCGTTCTGCCTTGTTCGGCCGTGACGATCCGCCGATTCAAGTCGGAGATTTGTTCGAGCAGTCGATTGATTTCTTTGGCTGCGTCTTCCACTTGCAGGTTCAGGTCCTGGCGCATTTGATCGACCTGTCCGGTGAGTCGTCGAAAGTCTTCGGCCAGACGGGCCCCTTGCAGCACCGCCAGATTGCGAACGGCGGGATCTTCCGGTTGATTGAGAACGTCCTGCACGGAGTTGAAAAACCGGTTGAGCGACGTGCTGAGATCGTTTTCGCCGAGTTCCTGCAGCAGCGATTCCAGGCGCGCGTAGATTTCGTCTCGCGCTACGCTACCGGACAGGTCGGCGGTCGCGCTGCGCAAACGCTGTTCCAGCAACTGATCGATCTGCTGGACGATCGCTTCGATCTGGACTCCCGATCCGAGTCGAATGTTGCCCAGGTCCTGTACGGGCCCGGGTTGCAGCAGCATCTCTTCGCGGATGAATCCGGGCGTCTGCGAATTGGCGATGTTGTTGCCGGCGACTTGCAGGCCGATCTGCGACACTGAGAGTGCCTGCCGACCGATACTCAGAGATGACAACAGACTCATGGTCGCCTCCGATTCACATCTGCTGGTCGACCAGAGCACCCTGGTGGACAGGGAGCGTGTCGGGTCCGTACGTCGGCTTGAGCCGTCCGCCGGAGGCCAGCACCTCCAGCATCTGCGCGAGATGGATCAGGGATCGTTGGGCGAGAACCCAATGCGAAAGGCTCTCGTGCTGCAGCAGTTTCATGCGGGCCGCCAGTCGTTCGACTCGTTGCCGGGCTTCTCCTTCCGTACCGGCGGGGAGCCAGCACGCCAATTCCCGCAGGCTGTGAATATGGGGCGCCACCTGCCGGGCTCGGCGAATCAGCTCCTCGCGCCGCCGGTGGCACCCTTCCAGCCGCTCCAGCAACGCAGTTTCCTCGACCTGCGTTGCTGAAAGCGCTGTGCGGTCCTTTTGAGCCAGGCAGCGGCGCTTTTCCGACAACAAGGCCAGCAGGGCTTCTTGCGTGTTATCCAAATCGTCCAGCAGGGCGTTGAGGTCCGATTCCCAAATCGCCAGATCCATGACTTCTCCTTGTTCTCATCCTGGGTTGCGCATCCGAGCCAGCATCAGTTCGAACATGGGACCGGCCAGGCGGTCCGCCGACGATTCGGTGATCCGGTCCGCCAAGTGCTGGTCGAGCTGCTGCTGAAAGATCTCCTCTGCTCGCCCACCATGCATGTAAGCTGGGGGATCCTGCGTCTTTCGCATGGCTGCCAGCATTTGACCGAACAGTGTGGTGCCCACGAATCGGGTGAAGGCTTCCCGGGTCTCCAATTCCTTGGGAGTCAATTGGTCGGTGGGTGTCCGTTGAACCATGCGTACGCCGGCGGCATCCATGCTTGTTTCCTTTTTCTGTTCGCTATTGGGTATCGACAAACTCCGCGTAGAGCGATCCCGACTCGTTGATCTTGCGCAGGATGGCGATGACGTCTCGAGGGGGGACTTTCAGAGCGCGCAGCGCCTGCAACAGCCCTTCCAACGAGTTGGCGCTCGACTGGCCCGCTTCGCTGTCGACGTCGACGAACTCGGCCACCAGTTGCTGGCCGGCTTCGATCGTCAGGTTGCGATGAGTGACGATGACCGGACCGATCCGAACCTGATCGGTGGCTACCACCGTTCCTTCTCGCTCGTCCACGATGACACGAGTCGGCTTGGACTTGAGAATGATTCGTTGTTCCCGGATTTCCGAAATGAACTGAACCACATTGTTGCGGTACTCTTCGGGAACGCGGATTTCGATGGTGGTGGCGTCTTTGGCGCGAGCGATTCCGCTGCCGGCCGACTTGAGGTAGCTGGGGTCGTGGTACTGATTGATGGTCGACGCCAGATCATAGGCCATCTGGAAGCTGGCAAGCTGCGGTTTGACGACCAATGTGAGGACATTGTCTTTGAGATAAGGATGTTCGAACGTTTCCAGCAACTGGCAACCTTTGGCGATTCGAGCAAAGGTGGGACTGGTTGGATCCGAGACCGAGATGGGGCCCTGAGCCAGGGCGTAGACCCGGTTATCGCCGGGGGCTCCCAGCAGGGCGGTGGGAAGCAATTGTCCCCCTTCCAGGCTCTTGGCCGCGATGGCCGTGACGGTACAGGTGAAGCGGTCGCCTTCGGCCGCTCCCTCGCCGGGCACGGTGGCCATGACGGCGACCAGTGCCACGTTCTTGCTGTCCTGCAGTTCTTCCGAAAGGTATTTGCCCGCCGTATCCTTGCTGACGGGGTTTCCCGACATTTCCAGAATGCGAGCCAGTTTGCGGAGGGTCAACGGCGACTTGCCGTCTCCCGTTCCTCTCAGGCCGACCACGATCCCGAAGCCTTGCAGCGTTACCGGCTCCTGCCCCTTGATTCGCGAGATTTCTCCGATCTTGACACTCGGTTGCGCCAGTGCTGCGGAAGCGCTCCCGATCAACAGGCAGCAGGTCATCAGTCGTACAATGCGATGCAGGCGAAGGTTCATAGTATCCGGGATCTGGAGCAGGCTCATGTTGGAAACGTCCGTGTCGAGCTACCGGCCTCGATGTGGCCGGCGAGATAAGCGTCCCTAGAACGGCTGGAACAAGTGGAACAGCTTGGTGAACCAGCCGCGGCGATACGATTCGCGAACGTTGCCCCGCTCGAATTTCCTCACTTCCAGATTGGCGATGTGACGACTGAGTACGACGTTGTCGGGACTGATGTCCTGCGGCCGACATTCTCCCGTCAAGCTGACCGACCAGACTTCATTGTTGATTCGGACATTCTTGTGTGCCTCCAGGACAATATTCCCGTTGGGCCGAATATCGACGATCTCGGCGGAGATGTTGAACGTGATCAGTTCGTTGGTTTCCAGTTCGCCTTCGGAGCGATAGATCGAATTGAGTTGCCCGTTGACGCGCTGGTCTCCCAATGTCTGCGGTGAGGGTTTGATCGCTTTGAGTCCCAACAGGAAGGGCCAGTCCTTCAAGATGGCGTCGTACAGTGCATTGCGACGTGCGCTGACTTCGCCCGTCGATTTCATCCGCTGCACCTCGTCCACCCGGACCGTCACGATGTCGTGTTTGCGAAGTTCGCGCGGCGGTGGCACCGGAATGTACCCGTAGGTGTCTTCGAGTCGCACCGGCGCGTGATCGGTGTCGGAAATCGTGCGGCGATAGAGACTGGACGACTGAGCCACTCCGAGGCGGCTCGAGGTGAGCAGGCAGCAGATGAGCAACCCCGCCTGCCAGCCGCGATGTCGGCAACGGGCCGACCGAACGGTGTTCGGGTACCATTTTGTCGAGATCATGGACTTCCCCCTGGTGAGTTGGCGAGGCCGGATGAAGGTGCTTGGAGCACCACTTCGGCGAATTTGGGACCCACGGCCCGCGCCGTGAACGTCTCTTTGGTTTCCGGGTTTTCCAGTTGGACCAGAGCCCCGATGCGAGCGTCTTGTTTGGCCGTCGCCAAGGTGCGCACGGTGAAGCCGCCGGCTCGAGCGACCACCACGACGCCATCGCGGCGCCGAATGACCAATGGCGGTCGCACTGCATGACGCTCGATCGGGCGGCCGGCCAGCAGAGGCTTGCTGACCTCGAGCCCGATCACCTCCTTCGCTACGGTGATCCAACTGCCGCTCCCTTGCCCGCGGCGGCCTGTTTGCGATGCCGGATATTCGGCGATGCGGACGTCGGCCGCCTGGATCACTTCGCCGGGACTGAGATTGCGGTTGGCCACGACGACATGGAACACGGGATGGACCTCGGCCGACACCCTGACGGCAATCGTCCGGTCGGTCGACTCGTCGGCGAAGACGACGCGGAATGCACGGCGGTTCGGTCGGTCGGCGTTCCGCGACGCCTCTTGGTCGGCCGCTGTCACATCGACGATCCGGTGCGACTGGAGGAAATCGGGCAGATCGGCTTGGAGCAGCTTGACGTGATTCGTCGCCGACACTCCGTAACGTTCCTTCCAGTACCCGGCAATGGCCTGTTCCACGCGCTGTGCCACGGTCTTGTCCGCGCGCACCGGGACGGTGGGACCGCTGCGTCCGCTCAGCTCGACGCGCCGCGCGCCGCTGAAGGCGATCGAGCGGCCGTCGATCCCCGAAAGGACCAGCAGGCGGCGGATTTCGTCTCGGTGGATGATCAAACGGTCGCCGATCCCGGGTGCCGGGCAAATGTCCAGCATCTGCAGTTCCCGTAGTTTGGCCTTGGGCAAGCCGCTCAGTTCGGCGATATGACCGAGTCGCACCACTTGCCGAGGACGCACCGGCTGCCGGCGCATCTGCACCTGCAGTGTTTGAGCGGTCGCCTGCGAGGCGCTGATCAGCAGGAACCAGGCGATGATGTTACGGATGGTCTTCGGTGTCATGTTCGTTCCTTGCTTGGCAACATCTGCGTGCCGTGTGCGCATCGTGCACGGGCTTTCGGTTGTCACCACCCCCCTACAGCCTCCAGTCTCCCGCCTCCCGCCTTGCGGGCGCAGCCCGCGTCAAGGCTACGGCCGCCTCAGGTTGCTGATGAGTTGCAGGATCTCGTCACCCGTTTTCACGGCTTCGGAATTGAGTTCGAAACTGCGCTGAGTGGTAATCAGATCGATCAGTTCATTGACGGGATCGACATTGGATGCTTCGAGGAACCCGCCCCGCAGCTCGCCGAACCCGGTGTTTCCGGGATTGTCCGTCGTGGGCGTGCCCGAAGCGTCGCTTTGTTGATAGAGGTTGTCGCCGAGTTTGATCAGGCCTTCCGGGTTGGTGAAAACGGCCAACTGAATCTGGCCCGCCACCTGGGCTTGCGGCGAAGTGCTGGTGAAGAACACGACTTCGCCGTTCGGTTTGATCTCGTAGCGAATGGCCTCGTTGGGAATATTGATCGTCGGCTCCAGCAGCCGCCCGACACTGGCCGAGCCGAGTACGAGATCTCCGTTGAGATTGCGGCTGAAATTGCCGGCGCGGGTGAACAGAATCTGACCATTGGGATCGGTGACCTGGAAGAACCCACTTCCCACAATGGCCACGTCGAGCGGGTTGCCCGTTTTGAGGATCGTTCCTTGCAGAAAATCGGTCTGGATGCTGCTGACGCGCGTTCCCAGGCCGATCGATGTGCCGGTGGCCGTCCGGTTCCCGGCGGAGTCCTGCGCACCTGGTAGGGCCTCGGTTCGATAGAACAAGTCTTCGAAGTTGGCTCGGTTCTTCTTGAACCCGGTCGTGTTGATGTTGGCCAGGTTGTGGGCGATCACATCGAGCTTGGTCTGCAAGGCATCCATGCCCGTGGCCGCCGTGTAGAGTGTTTGGACGCTCATGAGTCTTCCTTCAACCTGTCAGAGTCCTACTTCGTTATATCTGCGTGCCGTACGTGCGTCTTGCGCTGACTTTGGGTTGTCGCCATCACCCCGACAGACTACGGTCTCCCGCCTCCAGCCTCGCGGGCGCAACCCGCGTTAGGCGCGAAGCAAGCGGCTGATCAGGCCGCCGGTGATCGTGTCGTGGTTCTGAATCATTCTCATATTCGTTTCGAAAGCCCGCGAAGTCTCGATCAGCTCGAGCATGGCCAACGTAGGCCGGACCGCCGACTGCTCCAGGTAGCCCTGCTTGATGTTGCGCTGATCCCGATCGATCGGTTCCACGGGAGAGAGGGGCCGGAACAGGTTCTCGCCGATGCGCACCAGGCTGTCGAGCGAGGTGGGTTCCACCAGCCCCAGATACCAACTCTGGCCGCCCTGTTGAATCAGGCCACCCGGCGCGACTTGCCAGGGTGCGTTCAAGTCAAGGATGATGGGGGCCCCTTCCTGACTGAGCACTTGCTGACCCGCTTGCGTGAGCAGATTGCCGTTGGCGTCGAGGCGAAAGTTGCCGGCCCGCGTCAGCAGCCGATGGGCTCCGTCTTGGACCCAGAAGAAGCCGTCTCCTTCGATGGAAAAGTCGGTCGGGTTGCCGGTAAATCGAACGGGACCCGGCGAAAAACCGGTCCGCGTCTCTTTGACCGAGACCCCGCCTCCGATGTCGGCCAGCGACTTGAGTCCCGGCGCGGTCTCTCCTCGCAGGACTTCCGCGGACGGGCGAGCTTCGATGATCGAAAAGGCCTCTTTGAATCCCGGCGTGTCGACGTTCGCCAGGTTGTTGGTGAGGACCTCGAGGCGTTTTTGTTGCGTGGCCGCGCCGGCGGCCGAAACGTACATGCCGTAACTCATGGCAGTCGCCGTTCACTCAGGTCGCCCCCCTGCGTGTTCGGTCGGCTGTCCGCCTATTGCAACCCCAGTGCCAAATGGCTGCGCGGCATCCGGTTCGCGTCGTAAGGGGGTGTGTGCCAAGAAGATCCGATTTCCGGCGGTTTCCCAATGTCTGCGGCGTCTCGTGGGCCTGCCGCCGCAAAGCGGCAAATCCTGCCGGTTCCTACCGGCAACAGTTGCCTACCGAACTTGCGACCGAAGAGGGGCGATTTCTCTTGCAGCGGCGGGGGGCTCTTCCCTACAATTCGGCACTTCAGACGGGATCGAGAGCCCGCTCGGGTCGCTGTGTGGGGAGAAAGGATGGTGAGCACGATGCCGATCGACGTGGAGGCTGTGGTCCGCTTGCACCGGGAAATGGTGGTCAGGTGGCACCAGCGAGGAGAAGTCGACGTTCCCTACGAAGGGATCGAAGGCGTCATCTGCCGGCAGTTTACGTACAACTACCTCCTGTGGCACGAGGAAGATGTGGCCCGTAGCCCCGATGTGGGGGATGCCCGGATCGCCGCCGTCAAGCGGGCCATCGACGGTTACAACCAGAAACGGAATGACTGGATGGAACGGATTGACGACCGCATCACGGAAGAACTGGAGCGGCAGGGTGTGGTCGCCGACCCCGACGCCTCGCAAAACACGGAAACCCCGGGCAGCGTGATCGATCGGATGTCGATCTTGGCTCTGCGGATCTATCATTTGGAGGAAGAAGCCGGGCGTTCGGACGCCACTCCCGAACACCTCGAGTCGGTACAGGCCAAGCTGGCGATCTGCCTCGAGCAGCTCGATGACCTGGCTCGCTCACTGGGAGAGCTGTTGGAGGACATCTTCGCAGGGCGCAAACGCCACAAGACATATCGGCACCTGAAGATGTATAATGATCCGGAGCTGAACCCTTATTTGTACCGAGCGAAAAAACGGCGAGCCGGGTGAGTCGATTCGCCCCACCCTCTTGCCCGTTCGCGGCCTACCCGTTTCTCCCGCATCATGTTCTCGAACCAACGCCATCGGCTGACCGTGCTCGTCGCCTGTATCGGCCTGTGCGGTGGTGTGGGGAACTTGTCTCCTCGGCGGGCTCGAGCCGACCAGACCGATCTTGCCAAACTCGTCGAACAGCTCGACGCGGCCCGGTATGACGAGCGGACGGAGGCGACTGAGACACTGATCCAGCGAGGGGCTGAGGCCATTGGTCCGCTCGAGTCGGCGTTCGGACAGGGATCACTCGAGTTGCGGACTCGAGTCATCTACATTCTGAAGGAGGTGGCGCTGGCCAAGCCGGGGGAAATCGACGGGCAGGCCGTCGAGGCGCTGCAGCGGATTGCCGCTTCGCAGAATCCGTCGGCCGGCCGGGCTCAAAAGGTGCTGGCTCAGTTGGCCGACATCGGGGAGCAGCGAGCTTTGGCCAGGCTGCTGTCGTTGGGAGCCAAATTCGAGCGACTGCGGAATCCGGCATTCGTGCCGTACGAAGCGCTGGTCATCGATAGCGGCGTTTGGAAAGGGAGCGAAGCGGATCTGATTCTGCTGAGTCACCTGCGGAAGGTACGAGCTGTTCAGATATCCGGCGATGGTGTGGGAGACCCATGGTTCGCCCCGATCGCTCGCATGCCCAACCTGACTCACCTGGTCATCAAGCGGGCTCGGCATATTACCAACGCGGCGTTGCCGCCGCTGGTTGGTCTGCGATCTCTGCAGCGACTCGATGTTTTCTACTCTTCGATCGGCGACGGTGCCGTGGACTCGATCTTGGCCATGAAGAATCGGCTCCAATATGTCCGCCTCTATGGAACGGGCATCAGCTTGGAAGCGGCTCGAGCTCTCGAAGCCGCTCTTCCACCCACGGCCGTGCTCGATTACAAACGCGGCGCTTTCCTGGGCGTGCAGTGCCGGTCGGGATGGCTGTGCCAGGTTTCGGAAGTGACCGAGGGGAGTGCGGCTCACCGCGCGGGGATTCAGTCGAGCGACATCTTGATTCGGTTTGGAAAGAAGCCGATCCGCAGCTTCGAAGACTTGCGCGACGCCATTGCCGCCAACGCTCCGGGGGACCGGGAAAAACTGACTCTGTTACGGCACGCCACGGAGGCCACGTTTTATTTTCCCCGAGGCTCTCACGGGCCCAAAGATGTCGGTTTTGAGGCCGAGCAGCATGTGCTGGGGTTGCTGGTCACCGATGTGACGAAAGGAAGCGTGGCCGACCGGGCCGGGCTGGAAAAGGGGGATATCTTGTTTTCCGTCGGCGGCGCTCCCCCCAAGTCGATCGAACATCTGTTTGCCACGCTGAAGAAGATCGATGCCGACCGGGCGGCCGGTGGCGGCGGTTTGGCACCTCGAGGCGGTTTCGGCCGGCCGGGCAATCCACCACCGGCCGTATCGGGCCTGCGGGGCTACCGCCAGGTCACCGTCGAGGTCGTCTTCGGCGAGTGGCAGTAGTCGATCGGCGCGGCGCCGGAATGGGAGTTGTTCGGCTTTTTCGGTTGGCGTCTTGCCCACCGGACGAGCTGGACACCGATTGCGACGCAAAAAGCAGGCACGCCTGAATATCTTCTGGTGCGAGTCCTTCGTATTCGTCGAGGATGTCGGCGGCAGAAGAACCGTGGGCCGGAAGATTCAGGATATATTCCACGGTCAGTCGCGCGCCTTTAATCACCGGGTTTACCGGCCATGGCCTTTGAATCACACACCATGCGTTCGAGAAGTGGTTGGTTGCTCATGATTTTACCGCAGGTCCATGTTACTCGGTCAGGGGACACGCAGGGAAGCTGAGCAACGAACTGCGATTTATCCGGCGGCGGAGCGCAGGCGGATAGAGCGTGCGTTGAACTTTGTCGGGACGGCGGACGGGGCAAGTCGGCGGGAACACGAAAATAGCTCTCAACGATCGTTGGAGCGTAAGTTTCCCATTCGCCACTCACCATTTTTCATTTTTCATTTTTCACTCGACATCCGCTCCAGCTTCTCCCGCGCCTCCATCCTCGCCTCCGTGAGTACTTCCTCGAGCCTCACGAACTCGCCGCCTCGCGCTTTGCTGACGTCGGCAGCCGTCATGAAGGCGTAGATCTCAACGGTTTCGGTTGCAGAAACGGGCGGGCGACCGGTACGGAAGAACTGGACGATTTCCACCAACAGCGGTTGGTAGCCGTCATGGTTTCCCACGGCCATGATGCCGCGGTTTCCCACGGCCGTTCCACCGAAGCCTCGTTTGGCCGGAGGACGCAGGCCGTGGTAGGTGCCGATTCGACCGTTGTTCCACAGGCCCGTCACCAGCTCCAGCGAGGGCGTTTGGATGCGGCGGACCTTTTGGCAGCCGGTTCCCATGACCGTAAACAGCGATTCCACTCCGTGGATGCCGTACCAATAGAGGTCGGGGTGGGTCTTTTCCAGCGAGCAGGGGCCATAGGTCATGGCCGCTTGGATGGGACCGACTTTGCCGTGCCGGGCTGCTTGAGTCGAGGCGGCGAAGCGCAGAGACGACGAGGAAAACACGGGGGTTCCCAGTTGTTCAGCGGCGTCAAAGATGGCGACGGCATCGGCCAACGAACCGGCGATCGGCTTGTCGATGAAGACGGGGAGTCGTTTTTTCAAGACGGGAAGGGCTTGTTCCAGGTGAGGGCGACCGTCGTTGGTTTCCAGCAGCACGGCATCGACGCGCTGGAGCAGTGCGTCGATGCTGTCGACCATTTCGACGTTCCACTTCTCGCGCAGCGTTTGGGTGTAACCCGCTCGGCGACTCACACTCGATTCGATGTCGGGGCTTCCCGGCGGAAAAGCGGCGACCACGCGAACCGCTTGCAGCACCGGTGGCGGGTTGGCACCGTTGAGGAGTCCGGTGAAGGCGATCACGTGGCTGGTGTCGAGTCCGATGATGCCGACTCGCAGCAAGGGAGCCGCCAGCACGACGCGCTCGTTCTGCGTGTCGGCTACATAGACGCGGCCGGCTCGATCGACGGCCACGCCGTGAGGTCGCGACCAGGCCAGACGACTCGCGGCGCCGCTTTCGTTTCTCGAAGGTGCGATGGTCTGGATGGTGCCGGTTTCCAGGTCGATGCACCGAAGTGCCTGATTCTCGGTGTCGGCGATCCACAAGGTGTGATGGCCGGCCAAGGCGATCCCTTTGGGCCCGTTGAGTTGAGCCTGTTTGGCGGGCCCGCGATCACCGGAGTATCCCGCCGTTCCCGTCCCGGCCACGTGTTGCCAGCGGTTGGTATCCAGGTCGAGTTTCCAAATGCTGTGGCCTTCCCGCAGAGCGACCCACAGCACACCGTCTCGCAGCGCGAGTGCTCGCGGACCGGCGACCGGACGGTTTTGGGCGCTGCCGCCGTCCTTCGGAAGCTGCCGCTCGCCATTGCCCGCGATCGTGGTGATGACCCGCGTTTTCAAGTCGACGTGGCGAATGCGGTGGTTGCCGATGTCGGCGATCCACAGATGACGCCCTGCGACTTCAATGCTGTGCGGTTTGTTGAGCCGTGCCGCGGTGGCCGGGCCGCCGTCTCCGGAAAACCCGGAGCTCCCCGTTCCCGCCACCGTCTCGATCACGCCGTCTTTGCGGCGAATGCGGCGAACGACATGGTTCTTCATCTCCACCACGTAGAGGTTGCCGTCTTCATCGAAGCGGACTTCGTAAGGCTCGTTCAGCAAGGCCTCGGTAGCCGGGCCGCCATCGCCGGCATATCCCGGCCGGCCCGTACCGGCGACGACGACCGCCTTCCCGGTCACGACGTCCAGCCGCATGACGCGATGGTGCGTGATTTCGGTGACGTACAATGCGCCGTCGGGACCGACGGTGACGCCGAAAGGTTGACCGAGCGTGTCGGGCAGCGAGGCTGCTCCTTTCCCCAGCACGGCGGAACCCTGCCAGGCGGGCTCCGCCGACCAACCGGTCGCAACGAGCAAGGATCCCCACACCAGCAGTCCTGCAAACAGCCCTGGTTGCCAGCCTCGCCGTCGGGTTGTCGCCGTGCTCATCAGAAATCCTCTTCTCGGCCGATAGCCAAAATGCCCGTACCGTACCAGATGCCGTTGTCGCCCCGCTTCATATCGTAGGCGAAATAATGCGTCCGTGCGGCAACTCGCGACCAGTGCCCGGATGACTGCCGCCAACTGTGGACGCACTCATGAGCCGCCTCGATCAACGTCTCACCCGGCCAACTCTCTGCACAGACTTCGTAAGGCAGCGCATCTCCGGGAAGCTCGGACAGGAGTTCCTGGAACCGGCGTTCCCAGTGATGGTGCCCCTGCCGACGAATGTCGGCCTGGTACTGGGAATGGGATTCGGCCGCATCGGCCAGGAGCGGTAACGTGCGGCTATCCGCACTGACCGGATCGTCCTCGTGGACGCGCACCGCGAAGGTCAGCATCCGTTGAGTCAGTGTGCCGGTGGGAAGATCGAGCGCCTCCAAAAGGAGCTTGCGAGTCAGGTGGTAACGCCCTCGAAAAGGATACAGAAACACCACCTTGTCGTAGGTCTTGGGATTGCGCTTGGTCAAGTCGATGATGATGATCCCCGGCTCGCCGTGAAGATGAGCGAATCCCGGGTGCTCCAACAACGGGACCGACTCGTTTTCCCATTCCTCGGCCCCGCCGGGAACCGGCGCCGTCGTGCTCAGCAACGCCAGTTCATATCGCCCCTGGAGCGCCGATCGAACTTTGGGAGACCGCACCCATTTTTTCCAACGGCGTGCCAACGGCCCATGGGTGTCGGGGACGCAGGCGATGAGTAACATGCGGTTGGCGGCATCGGCGGCCTCGTAGGCATGAATGTAATCGTCGTGGTGGGACAGGGGGACCGCCTCGCCGACGGCCGTCCAGGCGACGACCATGCTCAGCGCAATCGGTAGACCAGACACCATGGTTGTGCTCCCTACGGACTCGAGGCGCTCGGCTCGATCCTGTCAAGATATTTGGGTTGCGGCAATTCGGGAAACCAGCGAAGATAGGGGCTGGTCCGGGAGACTGGCAATAGGAGTAGAAGCAGGCGTACATCGTGGGGAGTCGTGGTTGCGATGGCGATTTGCGAGACTAGGTAGGAGCCACCAATGATGAACATGCGACGAGCAGGACAAGTGCGCGAGCGGGCCTGGATGTTTCGGCGAATGGGAGCGGCCCTATTGGGGCTGCTGGCGTGGACTGGATTGGCGGTGGCCCCTCGTGCAGCGATGGCAATCCCTCCTGAAGTGGAGTCTCAGATTGATGCGGCTCGTTCTCAGTTCCAGCCGATCACCGAGGAGGCGTTGTCCGAGTGGCGCGAGGAGATTCGCGAGGCTGCTGGAGAATTGAAGACGTTTTTGAATGAGGGGGGGAGTGAGGAAGACACTCAGTTGTGGTGGGAGTTCTTGCGATTGGGACCGGCTCTGGAGCAGTTGGAGCGGGACCAGCCTTCGCTGCGGCGACTCGGTGAGTCGGCGGCTCAGTTCTACCAGCACGAGGACGGTTTGCACTTGCGGCCGTTTACCCGGCTGCGGGACGCCTTGGCGACCTATATCAACTTGGCTGCGATGGCTCGGCACCCCAATCTTCGGCAAGAGTACCTTCGGCAGCTCGACAATTTGAAGGGGGCCCTGGAGAAACTGGATGACGATCCGACCGATGGGGCGGCGGCCGAGCGGGTGGGGCGCATTTTGGGGTTTTTCGGTCGGATGGGTCAGCCGGAAAAGCTGGTCGAGGCGGTGCGGTCGTCCTATTTCCATTACAACCTGGTGGCGCACCTCTCGTCGAAGATGGTAAGCGAAGGGATCGACGAGCCGGTCACGGAACCGGTCGAGGTTGCCGACAACATCATGGGGACGTCGATCTACGGCAGCGGCCAGATCAAGGCTCAGGTCAGCTCGACGCTGCTACCGGCCGACGATTACGTGCGGGTTCGCCTTTCGTTGGAAGGGGAGGCGACGACGGAAAACGTCGGGTACAACCGCAGCGTCAAGATCTGGTCGAACAGTTGGACGAGTTTGTGGGCCTCCAAGGAGGTTCGGATCCGGCCCACCGGCATTGAGACTTCACCTGCCGACGCGGAGGCGGCCACGAGTACGGACGTCTATGCGCTGTCGGCTCCGTCGTGCCTGGTGGAGAAAATCGCGTGGAAGCGAGTGCGGAAGACGAAGGGGCAGGCGGAAGTCGTGGCGGCCCGCCACGCGGCCGGTCGACTTGCCGAAGACATGGACGAGCGCGTGCGCGAGTTGTTGGCGACGGCTCGCCGGCGATACCAGACGCAATTCCGGCAGCCGTTGTTGCGCCGAGCCGCCTGGCCCGCTCGGTTCGATCTCCGTTCCACGGCTCGGGCGATCCTGGTGGGGATGATGCAGGCCGATGTTTCGCAGGCGTCGGCCGCCACGCCGGCTCCGCCGTACGAGGAGGACCGCGACGTGGTGGTGCGGCTCCATGAGAGCTTTGTGAGCAATTTCTCGCGAGCCATGATCGGCGGTGTGACGCTGACCGACGAACAGTTGGTGGAGATCATGGAGAACGCCGAGATGGAGATCCCGGACGAGCTGAAGATCACTCCCGACAAGCCGCCCTGGTCGATCCGCTTTTCGACCAGCAAACCGGTGTCGGCCGTGTTTCGCGACGGCAAGATTCAGTTCGCCATTTTCGGGCAGCGGTTCCAGCAGGGAGAAACGGTGGTCGACGGTCCCATCCGGTTGTCGGCGACCTACACGATTCAGTGGAACCAGGGCGGTGCTCGTTTGGTGCGACAGGGCGAAGTGGCCGTGGAGTTCGTCAACTTGGATCGTTTGGGTGCCGAGGAAATCGCCTTGCGCCGCGTGATGCGGCGGAAGTTCGAAGCACTGTTCAAACCCGAATTCGACGCCAATCGCGATATCCGTCTGCCGGGTCGCTGGGCTGACGCCGGCAATCTCCATTTGGTTACACTGGACCCGAGCGGCGGTTGGTTGTCCGTGGACATGATACTGCGAGATGCCAAGGACGAGACCGCGGACAGTGTGGCGTCGGCCGTTACGGACCGGGCACGTTAGCCGACAGGGAAGTCCGGCCCGCCATCGATCGGGACCGGGCTCGCCGCACGCTCCACCGAGAGTCCGAACGGGAGATTCGCACGATGCGTTGGATCGAAATCGAATTCGACTGCCTGCCTTTGCGCAATGTGGGCCGGCTGGACGCCCCGCTGGATGCCTCCCCGGCATGGAAATCGTTTTGCGACCGTGTGGGCCAGGCCGTACAAAAGCACGGCGCTCATAATTCGTATTACTTGCACCGAGGCCGCTGCCGTTACCACCTCACCAATGACCCCGAGTCGGGTATGCTGGAGTTCGCCTTCGAGGGGACCGTGTTGACCGACCGTGAGGACCGGCGCGCTGTTAGTTCGGACTTGAGCGTCGAGCTTCTCCACGAGGTGTGTGATTGGATCACCGAACCGGTGGTCGCGTGGTTCAAGCAGACGGTCTCGCGAGCGGTCGAGGTCGAATTCGACCGATTCATCGCGGCCGGCGATCTGGAGAAGGCTCGCCGGCGCATGGAAAAAATCGAAAAAACGGTCGAAGAACAGGGTGGCTATCTGGGCATGTACTTGTGAATCGGTGAACCGCGACCGTGGTTCCCGTCACGTTGCTTCCTCGCCACTGCGGGTGACCGAATAGGTCAACTGCTCGAGTTCGATCGCCAGATCGACGCCGACGACGTTGACATGGGGAGGCACGGTCAGGGTGACCGGAGCGAAGTTGAGTATGCCTTCCACACCCGCCGCAATCAATGCGTCGGCGACCTGAGGAGCCTGCTCGGCCGGCACGGTAATGATGGCCAGACGGAGTCCGGACTGCTCGATCGCTTCCGGCAGCTCGTCCATGTGCCTCACGGGGACTCCCTCGATCGTGCGCCCGACCAATTGTGGCGAGATGTCGAAGGCGACAGCGATTCGAAAGCCCTGCCGGTCGAAACCTCGATACCGGAGCAAGGCTCGCCCCAAGTTTCCCAATCCGACCAGAGCTACCTTCCAGGTGCGGTGCGTGCCGAGTATCCGGCGAATGGCATCGATCAACTCGTGGCAACGATAGCCGATTCCCGGATAGCCGAATTGTCCGAAGTACGCCAGATCCTTGCGGACTTGAGTGTCGGTGAAGCCGAGTAGGCTCCCGAGCTGAGTGGAACTGACCGTTTCTCGGCCCCGTTCGCGCAGTCGCTGCAGTTCGCGCAGGTACAGGCTGAGCCGGCTTACGACGGGTTGGGGAACCGTCGCCGGCTCCTGCGACGGCTCGGGATTCCTGTCAGGTGACTTGACCATGCGTTCCTCGGACCAGAGGGAGTTTGTCCGACTCAGGCTCACCGCCGTGTTCGCGCAAAACGGCGATCGACAAGACCCCGCGGTGGCACTCCTGTCGCCACTGTACCCGCCGCATCGATGGGACTCAAGACTCGCCCCGTTATTCCACGTGCCCCGTCGCTGGTAGCGCAAACGTCAAACTCCTCGCGGCGAACTGCGCCGCGAGGAGTTTCCGGTGGGTCTCCGGCGTTGGACGACTACACGGTCCGGTTACTCGCTGAGGTAATCGGCGTGGTTGATCCAGATTTGTCCGGTAGCGGGGTCGTAGAGCCAGCCGGCACCGCTGACGGTTGCGGTCGGAGGGACGGACGTCGGTTGGGCCACGGTATTGCTGTCGGTGAACGGGTTCACCGGTATCTTCTGCAAGTAGGGACCGTAGGGATAACTCGCGCCGGTCCCGATGTTGCCCGCACGGTCGGTCGCACTCGTCAGCTCCTTCAGGTCGGCTCCCGGAGCGGTTCCGTTATGTTGCGACTTGTACAGCTCGATCA
The DNA here is from genome assembly GCA_026989685.1 of Pirellulaceae bacterium. GTDB lineage: Bacteria > Planctomycetota > Planctomycetia > Pirellulales > Pirellulaceae > S141-3. The sequence continues at coordinate 23,459 of JALSIV010000447.1, forward strand.
GCGATCGCATCGAGTGCAAATTGAACAGAACGGTACTGTCCTTGGCGTCATTGGTCGAGTTGGTGAACTGCGGAATGATGGTTGCCGCCAGCACCGCCATGATGACCACCACAATCAACACCTCCACCAGTGTGAAAGCGGTACGGTTTCGTCCTTTTGCACGGCTGGTCGATCGTTTCATGGTTGTATTTCCACTTTTGGCCAGTGATATCGGTTTCGACAAACCCGATCCGTATCGGAGTCTCGCCCCCCGGTCGTCGTCAGCCGCCAGGTACTTGGAGCTTGTCACAATACGCCGGGCCGCAAGCAACGTAGCCGAGGCTGGGCAGCGGCACGGCGGGTTTTGATACAGGCTCGAAGAGGCTGTTACAAAACTCCAGGCCGCAAGCAACATAGCCGAGGCCAGGAAGTGGCACGGCGGGTTTTGATACAGGCTCAAAAACACCCTGGTGGTATCGTCCCCCGCGGGTCATGCATCTGTAAGTAGTTAGGTTGCCAGCCGGTCAGGGTCAAGAAACCAATCTCCTGTTTTTGGCTCGGTTTCCTACTCAAACGCGTTCTCTTCTCGCAATGGAACGATTGTGACGACCAGTACCAACCCTCTGCGACGTTGCGAAGGCGGAACGGGGTGGTCCAGCCGTGGTGCGCGCATCGGGCACTGGCCTTCGGTTGTCACTGCCACCCCTACAGCCTCCGGTCTCCCGCCTCCAGCCTTGCGGGCGTCGCCCGCGTTAGAGATCTCGCGCCGATCGACACGACCGGCGCGGCTGATTCACTCACTACAACCATCCCGCGATTTTTCTTTTTCCCATTCCAACCGTTTGGCACCATCCGGTGGCTTTGGTGGCTTATCCCAAGTCCCCAAAAGTAGTTGCGCTTCCTAGTTCCTGCAAGGCTCCCAGCTTTCCCATTTCAAGTAATCCTCGCGGATTGTCGATGTGACAGTGGATACCGGCCCCGCAGCCGCAGGTTGGAGGACGGACTGCCCACTTGCAGACGGACCCCCGATCAACGGCGGCCGACGGAGGGATCGCGGCCGAATGTGTTGGCGATGGCGCGCCAAACGATTGGTTGTCTTTACGTCTACATCCAGGACACGCTTTCAAGGAGATTGGACTCATGAAGAAGGGATGGGGAGTGCCGTGTTTGGCCACGATGATCGTGGCGTTCACGGCTCACCTGGCGACTGCCGGGTATTTTGGGGCGGCCAGCTACCAGAACGGTTGCTGTGCCGAAAAGGCCGACTATTGCGACGCCAAACAACACTGCTATACGGTGATGAAGACGTGCCGCAAGGTCATTTACGAGAAGCGGCAGTACACCTGCTACAAGACCGTTTACGAAAAGGTTTACGAAGATCGCACGATCGATTGCGTGAAGTACGTTCCCGAGACTCGCTATCGCGAGTGCACCTATACGGTGTGCAAGCCGGTTTACGAGACCAAGTACCGCGAGTGCACCTACACGGTGTGCAAGCCGGTGTGGGAGACGAAGACCCGCACGATTTGCTACACGGTATGCAAGCCGGTTTGGGAAACTCGCCAGAAGACGATCTGCTACACGGTGTGCAAGCCGGTGTGGGAGACGAAGACCCGCACGATTTGCTACACGGTGTGCAAGCCGGTCTGGGAAACTCGCCAGAAGACGATTTGCTACACGGTGTGCAAGCCGGTGTGGGAGACGAAGACCCGCACGATCTGCTACACGGTGTGCAAGCCGGTCTATGAGACTCGCTACCGGGAAGTCTGCTACACGGTGTGCAAGCCGGTCCATTACACGAAGACGGTCAAGGTCTGCACGGGCCGCTGGGAAACGCGCATCGAAGAGGTTCCCGGTCCGGTCGTCTGCCGACGGGTTCGCGAACCTGGCTGCTGGAAGTGGGATCCGTGCCGCTGCCGTTGCGTCTACGTACCCGGCAAATGCCGCATCGAAAAGGTGCAGTGCCCGCCGCGCAAGATCTGCAAGAAGGTCTGGATTCCCGAAGTCCAGGAAAAGACGATCAACTGCGTTCGCTACGAACGTCAGGTCGTCCGCAAGAAGGTGCCCTATCAAGTGTGCCGTTACGTGGCCGAAAAACGGACCAAGACCTGCACCTACAAGGTGTGCCGCATGGTTCCCGAGAAGCGGACCAAGGTTTGCACCTACAAGGTGTGCCGCATGGTTCCCGAGAAGCGGACCAAGGTCTGCACCTACAAGGTGTGCCGCATGGTTCCCGAGAAGCGGACCAAGGTTTGCACCTACAAGGTGTGCCGCATGGTTCCCGAGAAGCGGACCAAGACCTGCACCTACCGGGTCTGCCGTTGGGTGAAAGAGTGCCACACCAAGAAGGTGCCCTATACCGTCTGCCGCTATGTTACGGAGACGCGAGTGAAGAAGGTCCCCTACACGGTGTGCAAGCCCGTGCACTACACCAAGACGATCAAGGTGGCCAAGTGTGTACCGAAGAAGGTCGCCTACACCGTCACGCGGTGCGTCCCCAAAGTAGTGTGCGTGCAGGTTCCGGTGCAGGTCTGCTGCCCCCCGCCTTGCCGACATCACCGTCGACGAGGTTGCGGCGGGTGCGCCGGTTGAACCGTCCCCGTCCGCTATCCCTGAGTCTCACGGTAGATTCGGATAGCTGGTCTGGATGAATGCACGGCCACGCAGGACCCTCCCCTGCGTGGCCGTTTTTTGGTGGCACGACGGCTTGAACTGGGAAGACCTTACCGCCTCGGTGATTCTTTCCCAAGTTACCGGATGCCATTGGCCGATCCACCTGCATGTTGGACGAGTTTGCCACGCCTTCCGCAAGACGCACCCCCAATCCGAACTCACTATGCAACGTGAATCAACGATGGAGCGAATCCGGCAGGGGATTCGCGCAACGATGGCGCAGTGGGGCGATCAATCCAGTGAGATTGAGCAAGAGACGATTCTGATCCAGGACGGCCACTATTGTGGTCGCCGCTTCCAGTCCGGCCAGTTGCAGGCGGTGTGGTTCATCGAGGAGCAGCAGGTGAAATTCTATCACCGCGACGGTTCCGTGCTGGAAGTCTATTCGGTCGACGAGATCAAGCGGTCGGGCCATCGCGAGGTGGCTTGAAAGCGCGGCCCCTGGCTCCACCTCGCAAGCGCTGAGCCTCTTCCAGGCATGCTCCGATGCGCTGGGACAGCAACTCGATCGCTTCTTCATCACTGAGGGTCTGGAGTTCCTCCGGAGCGATGGGGGGGCCGATCACCGTGACCACTCGCGTCAGACGCGGCCATTTCGCGTCGCGCGGCCACGCCTGGTAAGCGCCGTCCACGCCGACCGGCAACAGGGGCACTCCACAGCGGTGGGCTACCACCAGAAAGCCCGGTTTCAGAGGCTGCATCCGGCCGTCGGCCGTCCGCGTCCCCTCGGGAAAGATCAACACCATCTCGCTCCGGCGCAGCCGGCGCATCGTCTCTTTCAGGCCTGAAAGTCCCATTCCGTCTCGCTCGATCGGGATGGCATCGAGGTAACGGATCAACCATCCGAAAAAACGGGAACGAAACAGGGAGGCTCGAGCCAGATAGTTCAGACGTCGCCGAAAGGCGATCCCCACCGCAATGGGATCGAAGTAGCTTTGATGGTTCGAGCAGACCAGCGCCCCACCTTCGGTGGGGATGTGTTCCCGTCCGACGGCCCGATAGCGGAAAAACAACGTCGCCAGCACCCGGCATGCGCAACGTGCCACCACGTAGAACCAACGTTGGTGCCAGGGACGACTGACCGGCGGTCCGCTCATCGATCACTGCCCCCCCGCACCAGCTCCACGATCGACTCCACCACTTCGGCAACCGTGCGACCGTCGGTATCGACTTCGATCGCATCCTCGGCTCGTTTCAAGGCGCCCACAGGGCGCGACGAATCGAGAGCATCGCGTCGCTGCTGCTCCTTGAGCACCTCCTCGTAGTCGGCCTGGATTCCCTGCTCTTTCCACTGGGCGACTCGCCGGCGAGCCCGCTCTTCGGGGCTGGCCGTCAAGAAGATCTTCACATCGGCGTCGGGGAATACGACCGTGCCCTGGTCCCTTCCCTCGGTGACGATCGATCGGCCGCGAGCGAATTCCCTCTGCCAGCGCACCAGATGTTCGCGCACCGCCGGATGGGCGGCGACTTGCGACACGGCGCGAGCCACCGCCGGGTCCCGGATCTCGTCCGTTACGTCGATTCCGTCCACACGGACCCGGTCTTGATCGACGTCATAGCGCAGGTGCGAGATGAGTTGCACGAGAGCCGACTCGTCGGCCGGGTCGATTCCCCGTTGCAGTGCGGCCCAGGTCACGGCTCGATACATGGCTCCCGTATCCAGGTATTCCATTCCCAACCGGTCGGCCACCCGCCGTGCGATCGTACTCTTTCCTGCGCCGGCCGGGCCGTCAATCGTGACAATCATCACTCTGTTCCTTCGCCGGCGCTTCCCAATAGAGTTCGACCTGGGACCATTCGTGAGCGGCCAGCACCAAGTGGCAGACTCCCTTCTCCACACGGCAATCGGCCTCGACTTCGCCGCGAAAATCGACCTGCCGCGCTGCCACGATCGACCGGAAGGCGTGAACCTGCAACTGAGCCTGGCGCCCCGCCGTCTCCAACAGGCGGAGCTGCACACCGACGCACCTGCCATCTTGCCACAACGGTTCCCAACTGGTGGCACTCACATGCTTGACGTTGAAACGAAACAACCAACCGCTGCGTTGGGAGTCTTGCGGCGCTCGCTGGCTCGGCCACACCGCAGCCGGGCAGGCCAGCCACTGAGCCTGCTGCCAAGGGTGCCGCACGTCGATGCCGATGGCCAGGCGGAATCGGCGCCGTTGCTCTCCCGGCAGACTCAACAGGGTATCCAGCATGCGGTAGCCGCGTCGCCGATGGAACGGGAGTCCGCAGGGGAAAATCGTCGTGCGTTCCTCGACACCATTGAGTTCCAGATAGACCGGGCATTCGATGCGTTTGGCCTGCGTCGACTGGCGCACGTCGTTCACGCACCGATACAGTAGCCAACTCTCGTCGCTCCAGGCGAACCGCGCGCAGTAGTAGGATTTCCACGGGTCGCCGCTGGGAAAGTGGATCGGGTCGATGGCCACGTCCATTTCCAGCAGCCGACTACCGCGCCATACGCGATAGGTTTGCTGGAACGTGGCCAGTGCCTCCCCGAACTGATCCACCAGCCGGCCGCGCGCCGTGATTTCGCCCAGCACTCGAGTGGCGCAGGTTACTTCCAGCGTGTCGGCGACCATCACCGAGTAATCGGAGTGCGGGTTTTGCGGATCGAACCGGCGTCCGTAGCACATGGCGAGCTGCTGCGACATGCGGTTCCCTCGGCTGCCATAGGTGTGAATGGCCTGCAAGCCGCCGGTCGCGTCGTGAATCACGGCTTCGAAGAACTCGTTGCGCAATACGGTTTCTTCCGCCAACAGCGGTTCTTTCCGTTTGGCCGCCGGCACGTCACGAATACCCCCGGCTGCCGGTATCCACACGAAGCCCATCGCCGGGACATCGACCACCACCGCCGCCTCCTCGCCGATCGGCTCGGCCGCGTACACCGGCGCTTCGGCTTCCGGTGTACTGTTTGCTTCGGGTAGCCGTAGCGTGACTCGCCGGGCATGGGAGGTCGGATTGACTACCCAGTGTCCCTTGGCCGACTCGGTTTCCAGAGGTTGCACCAGTTGCCGGGCTGCTCGAGTCAACCCCGAATCCAACGTCGGTTGAAGATCCTCCGGCTCGTGTTCTTCCAAGCCGCGATCGATCCGACGGCCCCAATCCTTCCATGCCTCGCTCTCGGCGCTGCCCGGCTGCCAGGCGACGCGCATCGTCTCCAGCGCTTGCCACGCCGCCAAGTGGGCCGATTGCCGCTGGTAGTCGATGCAGCGGGACAACAGGTTCGGCCGGTGCTCGCCGACAGCTCGGCGGAGAAAGGGGGAAGGGGTAGCGTCGGTTTTCAGAGATTCCAGATGTCCCGGGTAGGCATCCTCGTCGAAGTAGTCTTCCACCGTCACGAATTTCCCGAGCGGGTGCCCGAAACGGTGAATTCGCCTCAAGTCTTCATACCAGCGACAGGTGCGTCCCGGCCAATGGGCCAGCGTCAAGGTGGCCACGTGTTCCATATCCATGGCTTCACCCAACTTCAGGGCGAAGCCCAGAAAGGTTTCGGGCCGGGATGCATCGAGGATTCCGCGAGCCACGGCGTCGATGGCCGTGCCGTCGGGAGCTTCCCAACGCACCTTGGCTTGAGAGCCGGCCGGCGTATCCCCTTCGTCGAACGTCGCGTGAAGCGCGCCGATGTAACCGAGCTTGTGCAATACCAAGGGCAGCAGCCAGGTCAAACCGAATCGGTAGCGCCCGTACACGCGGGGGACCCGGCCCAGATGTCGACGGTAGAGATCCGCACCGGCGACCAGTCCGCGGCGCAACGATTCGCACCCCAGCCATGGCCAGGGAAGCGGGGACGGGTCGCCCCCGAGGATCCCCAACTCGCCGTCTTCCCACAGCGACGCGATGCGGCGGGCATGATCGGGGGCTGTTTGAGCGAGTCCGTCCAACAGATCGCCCGACAACAGCAAGTTTCGCGGCGGAACCGAGTCGGCCAGTTCGCGAGTCAGATCGTCTCCCAGCGTCGTGCTCGCCAGCAGCGTCAGGTCCAACAGGAAGGCGTCGACGGCATAGTAATGGTCTCGTTCTTCCGCAAGCAGATCGAAGACGTGTTGCAGCAGTCGGTCGGTCGTTTCTTCGTCGCCCTGCATGGCGGCCTCGGCCGCTGCCACGGTCTGGCGGCCAAAATGTACTTCGTCGAGATTGCTTGTGTAACGCATCTGGCGAGTCAACAGCTCGACCTGCAGAAAGCAGTAGGCCAATGCCAGAAAATCGGCCGCTCGCTTCGCCGCGTACGGGGGAACCGTGTCCGCTCGAGCCAGAATCTGTTCGAGCATCCGGTCGCGATCCGATTCCCCCACCACCAACAACGCCGCTTCTTGCCCGGCTCGTTCCACAAATCCTGTCGGCAGTTGTTCGCGGCTGACGCTGGGAACCACCACCAGCGCCCCGCCACAGTCGTCGGGTGGATCGTCGGCCGTCATCCACTGGGGCAGAGATCCGGTCTGAGCCAGCAGCAGCGGATGCCACAGCACGGTCCAAGCGGCCAACAGTCCCTCGGCGTCCTCCCCTTCATGATAGGTGGGGAAATCCTCTAGGCTGTGGCAGGGAAGCAGCAAGTACGACTTGTGGTACGTCATGGTTTTCCAGCGTCGTCGGCGGATCGCGATTCGTCTCGACTCGCCGCCAAGTGTACTGGCCGATCCTGCCCCTTAGCCAGTGTGGTGCGTGCTCCGTCGCGGCGCGCCGGCTGCCCGCCACTTTCGGTCGCCAATACAAGGAATCTCTCGGATGGCCTGTTTTTTTCACTTCCCATGGACTGGCTGCTGTGTCGTTCTCTTTTGGTATCTCTTAGCCGGCCTTGGGCTACCGGTCGCGTCGGCCGACGATTGGCCTCAGTGGCGCGGGCCGGCGCGAGACGGCGTCTGGCGGGAAAGCGGTTTGGTGACGACGTTTTCGGCCCGCGAGAGCACCCCGGAGTGGACCGCGAAGATCGGGGCCGGCTACAGCGGGCCGACGGTGTCCGACGGACGGGTCTTTGTGACCGACCGTGTCGCCGAACCCCGGCAGATCGAGCGGGTCCACTGCTTCGATGCCAAGCTGGGCAGGAAGCTGTGGACCTACCAGTACGATTGCCCGTACGTCGGCATCGGTTATACGGCGGGGCCTCGAGCCGCCGTGACGGTCGACGGCGACCGCGCCTTTGCGCTGGGAGCCATGGGACACCTCCATTGCCTGGACGTCGGCAGTGGTACGGTATTGTGGAAGCGCGACTTGCGCAAGGAGTTCAACATCAAGATGCCGATATGGGGAATCGCGGCCGCTCCACTGGTGGTCGATGATCTGTTGATCCTGCAGATCGGCGGAACTCCCGATGCCTGTGTGGTCGCGTTGGAAAAACGGAGCGGTGAGGACGTGTGGAGGGCGCTTGGCGACCGTGCCTGCTATTCGGCACCGATCTTGATCCGGCAGGCCGGTCGCGATGTTGTCGTCTGCTGGACGGGAGACAGCGTGGCCGGACTGGATCCTCGCAAGGGAACCGTCTATTGGAGGTTTCCCTTCCCGCCCAGTCGGATGCCGATCGGCGTCGCCACGCCCATCGTGCACGGCGATCGCCTGTTCGTCACTTCATTCTACGATGGATCACTCATGCTACGATTGCTGCCTGATCGGCTGGCCGTGGAGAAAGTGTGGCATCGAGTCGGCCCCAATGAACGAGACACCGAAGCGCTCCAATCGATCATCAGCACGCCGCTCTGGTTGGGAGACCACATCTACGGCGTCGATAGTTATGGGCAACTGCGCTGTCTGCGAGCATCCGACGGCAGCCGGGTCTGGGAGGATCAGACGGCCACGCCCAAGGGCCGCTGGAGCACCATTCATTTCGTGCGACACGTTCCCGACGATCGGGTCTGGATGTTCAACGAACGAGGCGAGTTGATCATCGCCCGACTCGATCCGCACGGCTTCCATGAGATCAGCCGCACCAAGATCATCGATCCGACCAAGCAACAGCTCACGCGTCGCGGCAAGGGTGTCTGTTGGGCTCATCCGGCTTTCGCCGATCGCTACGTGTACGCCCGCAGCGACGAAAAACTGATTTGCGTTTCACTGGAAAAGGATTGACTCGCGTCTCTCGGTGACGGTCCTAACGCGGGCTGCGGCCGCAAGGCGGGAGGCGCGAGACCGGAGGCTGAAGGGGTGGTGGTGACAACCGAAAGCCAGTGCTTGATTTTCGCACGGCGCGCGGATGTTGCGAAGCAAGACTCTACTCAGCTTCGGCTTGCTCGGCACGCCGCGTCCGCTGCGCCTTGACGCGTCGTGCCAACCGGTCGGCTCCCCACACGGCCAGCGCGGCCGCCGCGCCGATCGCCACCACGCTCACAGCATCGCCGTCCCACACCGGCGGCCAGTAGCGCTCGAATTCCTTCAGTTTGAAATCGCTTTCCTGCGGCGTGAGATCTCGTTGGAAAGGCCAAATGTTGGCCAACGATCCCAACATCAGTCCGCAGAGAAATCCCATCGTGGTGGCGTGATGACGCGTCAATAGCAGTCGCAACAGCTTGCTGAAGCCGACCAGTCCGATCACGCAGCCGCTGCCGAACACGGCCACCACCAGCAACGAATCGGCAACGGCTTCGCCGTGCAACACCAGATGAGGGATCTCCGTGAGGTAGACGTAGACGCCGAGAATCAGCAACACCATCGCGCCGCTGATTCCCGGCAGAATCATGGCGCAGATCGCGATCATTCCGCTGAAGAACAAGTATCCCAGGCTCGGCTCGACGTGGCCATGACGCAACCATGTCACTGCTAGAGCGAGAATCGCGCCGAGGATTCCCAGCAGGGCGACGCGCAGTCCGTGAGCGCCATTGCGGATGCGGATCAGTGCGGCCACCCATACGGCCGAAGCCAGAATCACGCCGAAGAAGACCGACAGCGTGTAGGGGCGCAGGGCGGGATGGGTCATCAGGTAGTGCATCCACCACGTCATCAGGGCCATCCCGCAGAGGATGCCCGGCGCCAGCGAAAGTAGGAAGGCCAGGTCGAGGTGTCCGGCAGCGTCACGCCACCGGCGTGCCTTCAGTAGCATCAGCAACCGCCGGTCGATGTGGCTGATCGCCGTGACCAGCCGTCCGTAGATGCCGACGATCAGGGCGACCGTTCCACCGGACACGCCCGGTACGATGTCGGCCGCTCCCATCAGCACCCCCCGCCCGAAGTGCAGCAGCGCCTCGGCGGGACGCACCGGCCGAGCGACCGGTACGGCAACGGTTTCGGGGTGGCACGGTGTGGGCTGGGAGGACATCGGCAGTCTTCTCCGGGAACGGGCAAGTTGGCTGAACGATCAAGGATAGCTCGCGGTGCGCGGACCGGGGATAGGAGAAGAGAGGAAATGAGACCGGTGTGACCGATGAGGGGAATGCGCCAGTGGCACGCGGGCGCCGGCCAGCGAACAAAACGTGGGAAGGAAGTCGATCGTGGCGAACAGGGCATCGCTCGTTGTTCCCGCAGGGACTTTGCCGGGCCACCGCACGATACAGGGAACTCGCAGACCGCCTTCGTAGGTCGATCCTTTGCCTTCCCGCAGGGGGCCCGACGATCCCCAGGCAACTTCGCCGTTATGGCGTTTGCTCAAGAACTCCTGAAAGTTGTTCCACGGCCCGTTGTCGGTGGTAAAGATCACCAGCGTCTTGTCTCGCAATCCCAGCTCATCGACCGCATCGAGCAGCCGGCCCGTGTGAAAATCGAGCTCTTCCACGGTGTCGCCGTACAGTCCGCCCTTGGACTTTCCGCGAAATTCGGGAGACGCGTCGATCATCGAGTGCACCATGGTATGCGCCACATAGAGCATGAACGGGCGATCCTTATTGCGCCGGAGGAACTCGATCGCTTTGTCGGTGTATCGCCGCGTCAGACTGGCCATGTCATGAGTCTCGGCGACTCGCTCGTTGCCCTCATGCAGGACCACGAATCCACCGTCGTTGGCTCCCAGTGTTCCGTAGTAGTAGTCGAATCCGTGAGCGAGCGGCATCCGGTCGAGAATGGCGGCTCGGTTGGACACATCCCATTTGCCAATGCACCCGGTGACATACCCTGCCTGCTTGAGTAGCCGGGCGATCGTGATTTCCGAGGCCGGCATCGACCAGCCCCTGCTGCGCACCGGATACCGTCCGGTCAGCAGTGCCGACCGCGAGGGGCCGCAGACGATTTGAGCATAGAAGCTGGTGAATCGTGTGCCTTCTCGAGCCAGTCGGTCGATGCGCGGTGTGCGGATCGTTTGCGACCCATAGCAACTCAGGTCGCCGTATCCCTGATCGTCGGTGAAGATGATGAGGAAATTCGGCCGCTGCGGTTCGGCCGCTCCAACGGGCGGCAATGCCGGGGAGAACAGACTCCACACGAGTAGCAAGCCAACGATCGGTCTCGTCCACATCGTACTTTTTCCCGTTTCGAGAATTCATGTGGGATCGACGCGCCGATACGCCTCGATCACCGCTCGCTCCCCTTCGGCACCGGGGCGCGCGTTCCCGTGCTCCATCCCGACGATTCCCTGGTAGCCCTTGTCTTTCAAGTGACGAAACACGTTCGCATAGCCGATCTCACCGGTCCCCGGCTCTTTGCGGCCGGGATGATCGCCACACTGAAAATAGCCGATCTCGTCCCAACAGCGGTCGATGTTGGGAATCAGGTTTCCTTCGGTGATCTGCTGATGATAGATGTCGAACAAGATCTTGCAGGACGGTCGATCGACGGCTCGACAGATGAAATACGCTTGAGGCGCCCCGTAAAGAAACACGCCGGGGTGGTTGGTGCGGTGATTGAGTGGCTCGAGCACCATCACCAACCCGTGAGGCTCCACGATGTCGCAACAACGCTCGAGCAGTTCGATGCAGTTGGCGGTTTGGTACTCCGGCGCCAGTTTGGGGTCGGCCAAGCCGGGCACGACCGTGAGATACTTGGCGTTCACGCGGAGCGCCACCGGCACGATTTCTTGGAGGGCCTGCAGAATCCGCCGACGCGCTGCCGCGTCGTCCCCGGCGAAGTTGACTGTGTTCCAAACGCCTCGCAACGCCGAAATCACACCCATCTCCATTCCGAGCTTCTGCATCGTTGCGGCGATCTGGTTCTGCATCGCCACGCTACGGCTCTTCATGCCGTTGTCTTCCCAGGCACGGAATCCCTGATCGGCGGCGAATCGGAGCTGGTCCAGCAGGTTCGTTCCGCCGAGGTGGCGAAACATGCCGAAATGGGGCGCGTACTTCAGCCGAAACGGAGCCGGCCTGCCACTGGGGGACTCACTTGCGGAGGTGGCTCGGAGTCTCCCGCCGGCCACGCTTCCCGCCGCTGCCGCAATGGCGGCTTTCAGAAACGCCCGCCGCCTGCGGAGCAGGGTGTGACAGACGTTCGTCCTTCGGGTCGACGGAGTGGACATGAGGGTGGACTGTCTCATACGGGTTCAGAGAACTTCCGTGACGCCGGGAATGGCGATCGGGTAGGCTCCGGTCGAGTCGGGCTCGAGCGGTGGTCGGGCCGACCAGTCTTCGGCATCGCATGTCAGCCGCTTCTCGGACGCGATGGCATCGTCCCATTTGACCTGTTGTCCGGAATAGGTGGCCAATCGTCCCAGGATGGCCGTCATGGTGCTGATGGCGGCGTCTTCGGCTTCATTGAATTCCTTGTCGCGCCGAATGGCGTCGAACAGCACATCGTGTTCGACCTGATAGGGAGTGACGTAACGCTTGCCGCGCCACCGCTTCGACCTCCACAGTTGCCGGTCGCCCGAGTGGATTCGGCAGGTGGAATTGCTCAGATCGGCCACCGCCTTGGTACCGTGAGCGTGTTCGGTGATGGAACGCCAACAACCGGGAATCTGGCGACACTGGCTGAACATCTTGGTCCCGTCGGCGTAGGTGAACTCGACGGCATGGTGGTCGAAGATGTTGCCGTACTCCTTGCCGGTGCGCACTTGTCGGCCCCCCATTCCTTGAGCCGAGACGGGGTGGGACTGCATGATCCAGTTGCAGACATCCAGATTGTGGATGTGTTGCTCGCAGATGTGATCGCCGCTGAGCCAGTCGAAGAAATACCAGTTTCGCACCTGGTACTCCAGCTCGGAAGAAGTGCGTGCGCGAGCAAAGGGAGTTTTCGCGGGTGGGCCGCCGTTCCAGTAGCAACGCAGTGCCACGATCTCACCAAGCGCACCGTCGCGGATACGCTGCATCGCATCGAGATAGGATTGCTGATGATGGCGCTGCAATCCGACTCCCACTTTGAGTCGCCGTTTCTTGGCTTCCTTGGCAGCAGCCAGGATCCGGCGTACGCCGTGAGCGTCTGTGGCGAGCGGCTTTTCCATGAAGACGTGCTTGCCGGCTCGAACCGCGTATTCGAAGTGCTGAGGCCGAAAGCCGGGCGGCGCCGCGATCAGCACCACGTCGACTCCACTGTCGATGGCGCGGCGGTAGGCGTCGAGTCCGACGAACCGTCGTTCGGGCGGCACGTCGATTCGGTCGGCCAGGCTCCGGGTCTTCTGCCGGTCATACCGCTTGGGCAGTCCCTGCCGCATTCCCCGCAGACTCAACTCGAGCCGATCGCCGAAGGCGTCCGCCATCGCCCACAGCGTGACCGGACCGTCGGTACTCAGGGCTTGCACGGCCGCTCCCGTCCCTCGGCCTCCGCAACCGATCAGCGCGACTTTCAGAGTCTCATCGACATGTCCGGCGTGCGCCGTGCGGAAGAACGTCTCAGGCCGGCACCAGGCCGCTCCGGCGGCCAAGCCCCCGGCCGTCTTGATGAATGCTCGGCGCGTGCGAGTGGAGTTCGTTATCGGGTGCGTGTCGGTCATGGGATGCTCCAAAGGGGTAGGCTACCAGCGGGCAGGCCGAAGACTGCGCGTTTCCGAGCGCCGGCCGATATCCCACCAGCATAGCGGCCCCGGAGAGCTCGCGTCAAATCAAGCCGATCTTGCGTCGGAGCGTCGTGCGGTGGATTCCCAGACACTTGGCGGGCCGCTTCCGTCGCCGGCAGCCGGTTTCGATTCGTCGCGCTACGGCGGCCCATTCCATCGACAGGGGCCTCCTCCAATGCACATGGCTTTTCGTCCAGGTGTTTGCTCGACTTTTCGACAACCGCAAACGACGAGAATCTGGTTGACAAGAGGTGAGGGGGGGGTACA
>JALSIV010000448.1 GCA_026989685.1 Pirellulaceae bacterium
GCGGGACGTCAACCCGATGGTGGAACTTCGATCGACCGGCCGATCGGTACGGCTCGGCGCGGCTGGCGGATGGGGAAGCAGCCGATGACGCCGTGGATGCACTCTGGCTCGAGGGATCCGAGAGTTTGCTGCCGGCGGACTGGCGGCTCGGCCATCGGCATGACGCGGTCGTTGAGCTGCTCGCTCAAGATCGGCGCGAACGGAGCGAGAATTCTCCCGAGTCCGAAACAGCAGATCCGCCCGTTGACGAATCGACCGCAGAGAGGACTCCGCCGGTTTCGGAAGCGACACCTTCCCCCGACGATGTGGAAGACGAGGCCTCCGGCGGCGCAGAGGATGCTGTCGAGCCGTCGTGAAACAGCTTTTCGATCAGTTGATGGAGGATTTCCCGGCGACTCGCCGATGCCTCTTCCTTTTCCGCTCGCAACAGTCGATCCTTGAGCAAGAACAGGGATGCCGGTTCGACATCGCGCTGCTGGAGCGCTACTCGCCACAGCGCCCTGCGCTCGACTCGGTTGAGCTTGTGAGCCCGGGACAACTGATCGAACAACCGGCCGGAATCGCAGATCACGCGATCGTCGTCGCCTCGCCATCGACGGGCCCACCACCAGGCAACGCCCAGCAGCACGACCACCGCGACGAGGAAAATGACGAACTGGCCCGCGGTCACCGGGCTACCTCCCGGTCGAAATCGGCCTCCCATCTCCCGGATCACATTCGATTGGGACAGCGGCAGAGTCAACAACACGTCGGACCTCATCATGATTGGAACTCCCCCGAGGACGTCGCAGCAGTGGACGGACCTGCTCCAGGAACGGTTTCGGCCGCTGCGGCGGGGCGACCGCGAAACAGAGCGCCCGCTTCTTGAACCAGGGCGGTCAACCGCCCCAGCGATTCCTCCGCGTGCGACTCATCCGGCGCTGCCAAGGCCAACTGCGCTTCCTCCCGCACGGTGGGATGCCGATCGGAGAGTGCCTGGCGGACGGCGGCTTCGGCGATCGACGAACCGCTTTGCCCCAGCGCTCGCACAATGGATGCTCGCACCAGATGGTCCTCCTCGCTGCTCAGTCGGTCGATCAGTGTCGCTTCGACTTCCTCCACGGCTCCCATCGCCACCGCCACATCGATGGCTCGCAGTCGCCGCGTTCTCGCCGGTGATTTCAGTTCTTTTCGCAGCTCGTCCATGCCGCGTGGGTCGACGCGCCACACAAGCCGTCCCATGCTCACCTTGACATCGTCGTCCAGCAGATCGATCACGGTGATGAACTTGCGGAAGGTGAATTCCTCCAGCGAGTCTCGCGCCGCCTCCCGCACCTCGGCATGCTCGCTCTCGAGTGCTCGCACCAGACGAGTGATGCAGCCGGGAATCGATCGCGACCGAAGCTGGCGATAGAGGTTGGCCCGTACCACGGGGTCGGGATCATCGAGCCCGCGAATCACCAGTGCGTTGGCAGCGGCACCGCCGAACTGACCGAGCAATTCGGAGGCGGCACGACGAGCACCGGTCCGCCCCCGCAGCAGCACATCCTGAACCGCCTCGAACGCCGCAGTGCGAGGCATCCCCGACGCGACGACCAAACGGACCAGCGCCGTCTGCTGGAGTTCGGTTAGTTGTTCGAGCGACGCGATGGGCACGGCCGCCCATGAGAGCGACTCCAATCGCCGAAACGCCGACGTGACGGTAGAAACGGGGTTCGGTCCAACGGCGGAAAACAGCCGCTTCAGGAATGCGACGTCGTTTCGATGAGCGATCACCTTCAGGACGCTGATCGGCGCATTGCCGGAACAGAGCCAGGTGAAGGCCAGGTCGACGATCGGAGCACGAGTGGTATGCTTCAGCAGGTCAAGCACCACCAAGAATGCCGGATGACGCGGATCGCCGATCACATCCAGCAGGATCGGATGATGCGCATCGGCCAACAACAAAAACGCCTCCACGATCCGGCGGTTTCGATGACGGTCGAACTGATCGGTTGCGTGAGCGAGGGCTTCGAGCGAGTGGCTTTTGAGCCGAGCTTGGCGACGAGCGGCATCGGGGTCCGAGGGATCGGTGGTCTCTTCCAATAGTTTCTGACACAGCGCGATCACCGTATCGGCCGCCATTTCGGCCACCCATCCCTCGCGCTCTTCCACCGCCAACAATAAAACGGAGATCAGGTCGTACTCGCCGATCCACAAGACGGCTTCGCAACCGATCCGCCATATCCGCTCATCCCGGCTCAGCAGAGCATCCCGGACCGCATTGGCAAAGCGGACTCCGTGACCGGCCAAGCGATCGCGCCAGGCGGGTTCGAGGCGTTCCCAGCGCAGCAGGAACTCCCAGTAGCCCAGCGGGCTGCGCCGCTCGAGCAATACTTCCATTGCCCGGCGCGCGATCGGCTCGGGCGCTCGGTCGATGGCCGCGGCCAGCACCGACACCGCTGCGTCGTTGCGACTCGTCGCCAAAACGTCCCACGTTGTCTGCCAGCCATGAGCCATCCACGACACCTCTTCAGACCTGCCGTCGGATCCCCCACTCGATTCCGCATCCTCGGGCAGGGCACTTGCGGCCAGGACTTCGGTTGCTGCCTTCTACAACTCTCCCCATTCTTAAATAGGTCACGCCGGGCGGGAGAGCGCTCCCCCGGTCCGCCACGCCACGTTTTCTCCAAGTCGGGCCCGCCCGATCGCTACGATCGGCGCAACCTCGCCATCGGAGCGAGTGACCTGCCGAGGGGCGCCTTGCCAGTCTCCTGCTCAACAGGCAAACTGAGGATTGGCTGTTGCCGATGCATGCCGACCGGTACCCCTGTTTCGATCACCCACGGAGAAGGCGAAATGAGTGCGGACACGCCCACCCTGCTCGACCGGCAATTCCTGACGATGCGAGCCAAACTGCTGGAACTGGCCGCCGACTGGGACCGCCTGGAGCGCGGTGGCGAACTGGCAGGGAACGATTCGCGGTTGGAACAGCTCCGCGATGCCGTGCGGGTGTTGCTGGAAGAAAGCCGGCCGCGAGCCGAAAAGGTGCAGACGATTTTCTCCCGCCGCTACGACCCGTCGTGGCGCTCGGCCATGAACATCTAGCCGCCGCGAAACACCAGCCCTCACTTCTCGACCAGGAATTGCCCCCATGGATTACATCGATCCGCACATCCACATGGTCTCCCGCATCACCGACGATTATGAGACCTTGGCCCGAATGGGCTGCGTGGCGATCAGCGAGCCGGCGTTCTGGGCGGGGTTCGACCGGGGCAGCGTCGACGGGTTTCGCGACTACTTCCGACAGCTCACGCAGGTCGAACCCAGGCGGGCCGCCCAATACGGCATCGCTCATTTCACTTGGCTGTGCATCAACGCCAAGGAAGCCGAGAACGTCACGCTGTCGCGCGAAGTCATCGCCATGATTCCCGAGTTCCTCGACGCTCCCAACGTACTGGGCATCGGCGAGATCGGGCTCAACAAGAACACCAAGAACGAAGCCACCGTGTTTCTGGAACATCTCGAACTGGCCGTCACGCATCGGCAGTCGGTCCTGATCCACACGCCCCACCTGGAAGACAAGTACCAGGGCACGCGGATGATCCTGGATATGCTCTGCGACGACAGCCGGATCGACCGAGGCCGCGTATTGGTCGACCACGTGGAGGAGCACACCATTGGGCCGGTACTCGACGCCGGATTCTGGGCCGGCATGACGCTCTATCCGGTCACCAAATGCACGCCGGCTCGAGCCGCCGACATGGTCGAACAGTTCGGCTCCGAACGACTGATGGTCAACTCGGCCGGGGACTGGGGCCCCAGCAAGCCGACGGCCGTTCCCGATTTCATCTTCGAAATGCGCAGCCGCGGTCACAGCGAATCGCTGATCCGCAAGATCGTCTACGAAAACCCGCTCGAGTTCTTTCGTCAAAGCGAACACTTCGACTGGCAACCTCGAGCTTGAGCTAGCTCCCGGCTTGCAGCGCTCGCTCGATCACGCGCCGCACGTCGATGTCGGTCGGCTCGGTCTCGGGCAACAGGCCGTCGCATGAGCAGCCCAGCACGGCTTTCTGACATTCCCTTGTCACCGGTGCTCCGTGGCTTCCCTTCACGAGTGTCGCCTCGAGCGGAATCGAGCGCGTGGCCGGGTCGAAGAACAGCTCGACCGGGTCGTATCCCGGCTTGCGGTGGATGTCGACCGTCCGGGCGTAAGCCGGCGCGCGAGCGTCGTCTTCCCACCAGTAGTACGCCTGCCAACTATTCGGAGCCGACACCAGCACGATCTCTCCCGAACGAGCATGATCGAGGCCGTAACGGCGGCGGTCCTCGCCGGTCAGCACTTCGGCGATGCCGTCGCACTTCGAAAACATCGCGGCGATGCGAGGGATCTGGTCCGATGCTTGGGGGTGAACAAACACATGGCCGCATTGGTGGTCAACCAACGTCCAGGCAGGGCTGCCCGTCACGTCCAGTTGTTCACCGCCGTTACCCTCGTCCTGCACCTTCAACCAACCCGCTTCCCGCAGCAGCCGATTCGGGTAGACAACATGGTCGACGTCGGTAATGGCGTATTCACCGGCCCAGATCCAGATCATCTCTCCGTCGGCGGCCGCTTCGAACTGCGCCATCATCGCCTCGAGTACACCATCGAGTTCCTCGACGGCCTCGGCCGCCGCTGCCGAGTCGGGACCGGTCTTCTGAGCGGCATAGTCCAGGTGAGGCAGGTAGAGGTAGAAGAAATCGGGATGGAACTTCTCGAAGGCGAAAGCGGCTGTTTGAGCGATCCACTTCGAGCTTTCGATGTTGGCCAGGGGCCCCCAGAAATGTTGCAGGGGAAAGTGACCGAAGCGATCAAGCAGCTCTCCGTAAAACTCGCGAGGCGTGGTGTAACACCACAGCGACTCCGATCCGTCGGGGTTGTGGATGGGAGCCGGCATGCAGACGTAGTCGGCGCCGGACTCCTTGGACAACATGGGAAACCATACGGCCGAGCGGCGCGGTGGATTCCATTCGTGCAGATCGTCCCAGATTTGCGAAGCCTGGATCACCGAGTTCTTGGCAGTCCACATCTCCACGACGCCGCGGTCTCGCCAGAAAAAACCGTTGGCGACAACGCCGTGCTCGTTAGGCAACTTACCGGTGATGAAATTCGCCTGAACCGGCCAGGTCACCGCGGGAAAATGCGGCGACAAGGGAACCTGCCCGCCGCCACGCGCCCGCGACTGGAGCGATTTCATTCCGGCGGCGTCTTTTTCCCGTAGTCCCGGCAACGACAAGAACACGACCGACGACATCGACATGAACTCCTGTTCATAAGCTTGCTTGAGGAAACCGGTTCGCCCTTTCCAGCGGGCGCGAGCGCGGGTGATTGTATCACAATCGGTTTTCGAAGGGTGCCGGTCCGGTTGATGGGAAAAAGAGGCACGCGGCCCGTGGATCTGCCAGAGAAGATCCTGTGGCACGCGCGACACCGGGAATGGACGAAGTGGACTGCGTGGACCAAGTAGACGCAGTGGACGGGAATCCACGGCTCGCACCGCTCGCAGTCCGTTCGATTCCAGGCCCTTGGAAGACCGATTGGTTGTCCGTCGAATCCTTCACGGCCGCGGTCTTGTAGCGTATGGTTTCAAAGTCGGACTCCCCAAACACGACTCCAGTCTTCATCATCAGAACCGATACAAGGCTGCCGGGAACCGTCCGTACCGTGCCCGTCCGATCACACGTAACCATGCAGCAGCCCGAATGACCGATCGCAAATCGACACGCTATCGCCCGCTTGGCACGTGGGATGAGATGCGCCAAGTCTGCTGGGGTTGGGTGACTGATGAGTCCGGAAACCGGGTCGTTGCCGGATCAGCATACAACCGGTACGTTCTCCGGCCGATATCGCTCTGCATCACCAGGCTGTTCGTCCGGTGCCATGTCGCCGCGGATGTTGCCAGTCTGATGATGATCTGCGCCGGCCTGGTCGGCGTCGTATGCAGTGTTCCACACGCAGTTTGGGCTACGGTGGTGGCTGCAATCGGATTCGTCTCATTCGATCTGCTTGACGCCGTAGACGGCGAGCTTGCGCGCTGGCAAGGCACGTCCTCCACTCGTGGTTTCTATCTGGACAAACTCTCGCATCTGCTGGTCGAACACCCCAGCTTGGCCGTCCCGGCGCTGCATCTGTACGCCCTGACCGGGGAGGCGTTGTACTTGGGACTCGGGACCACAACGGCGTTCGCCAGTTTGTTGGCGATGGCTGCCCGGGAAACGATGATGCGGATCAATGCCGAAACGCGCTGCCGGCAGTGGGAAAATGGCCGGAGGCCAGGCGGCGATTCAAGGGAACCGCAAAGCGTCTTCGTTCGGGTTTGCCTGTGGGCCAGACAGAACTCGCTCTTGGCGTTTCCCGTCGCCAAGTCGCGTCTGGTCCACCTCGCCGCCATCATGGCGATTGCGGCCAGCTACGCCGGGTGGACGACCGGATTGATCGGCCTGGCCTGGTTCTACGGTGCCTATTGCACGCTGCGGACGCTCATCGAATTGCCCTACTTCTACTTCGTAAAGGTGGTCCCCGCACAGCACGATCGCCAACCGAAGCGTAGCCGCTGGTTCATCTAAATGACCGAGGGCAATTCTGCGACATCCGTTGAGCCTAGGGGACTGTTGTAGATTGTGTCGTTTCTCGATTTCGCCGTCGCAGGTAATCTCGGACGTTTTTCATGAGGTCGGACATGTTCGAGCATTTGTGGTTGCGAGTCACGTTGGCGTGAAGATCCTGCCAAGCGCGCTCGATCTTGTTGTGGTCGGGGCAATATGGTGGTAGGAAATGTAATCGAAAACGTTGACCAGCGTCGGTGGCCAGGGTCTTGGCCACTTGTTCGTAAGCGCGCATTGTGACCGTGGCGCTGTGCGTGACTCGCGTTCGCTACACGGACATTGATGGATCGGTCGGCAACTTCTCGTAGGTCAGGCTTTCCAGCCTGACCACGCTACGGCATCTATCTGCCTATCGAAAACGCGCGACTTCCCGGCAAGCGTGGCGGTGCCGGCTCGGCAACCGCACGTTGGACGAGCCGGTCGGGGTTGGGGCGTCCGCTCCCCAGCGAGTTCTCGAGCGAGCCGCAGATGATCAATGGGCAGGGCCGACTCATTTCGCAGGCACCGAGCCTGCGAAATGAGAACAGCCGAGTTTTCGAGTGCTGGGTAGCCGTCCGTCGTCGCCTCCGTGAGGACAAGCCCCACGGCGGGTGGAGGAAGGGCGAAGCGTTCACAGACACCCACCTGCCGCGTTGTCGTAACACCCTAACACCAAGCAGGTGGCGATCTCAGTGACGCGACACAAAAGGTGGGGGTCTGTGATTGGTTGGTGTGTCCCTCTCTGGGAACTCGCTCCGCGATACAGCCTCTCTTGGCAGCCAGCATCCCGCTCGTTGTCCTCTCCAGTGAGTACTCCCTTGTCGGGTGGCGACGGAAGGATGGGTGTCTGTGATTTCCCGCACGTCGCCGGACACCATTTGCACCAGGTTCCCCTCGTCGTCGCCGCGCAAACGCGGCTTATCGAAGCAGGCCCGACGGTGTACAATCGAGTCCCATGAACGAACACGATGCGGGATACCGATGGCTGTTCAGCGACAAG
>JALSIV010000449.1 GCA_026989685.1 Pirellulaceae bacterium
CGCCCGTCGCATCGGCTCGGTCATCGTCGCGTGGCTGCTGATCGGCTCGGCCGGTTGCCAGTTGTTTCCGGATCGCGGCACTACGGCCGGGGTCGAACCCGCCAGCTACAGCGAGCCGGCGGTACCCGGAGGAGCTTCCGGTCAGGACACGTCGCTCAGTGGTCAACTCGACCAGACGATCAAGAAGCTGACGGGACAGGCGCCCAAGCCGGAGAAGGCCCGAGAAGCGTTCAATGCGGGAAAGGCACTCTATCAGCAGACGGTAGCGGGGCGCGTTCGCATGGACCGCCAGCAGGTACGCGAAGCGTTTCTGGAGGCTGCCGAGGAACTGAAGCGGGCGGCTCAGTTGTGGCCCGAATCGGCGCTTGCCGAGGAAGCTCGTTTCCTGGCGGGCGAGTCGTATTTCTTTGCCGACCGCTATCCCGATGCCAACGAGATGTTCGAGCAGTTGCTCAAAGACTATCCCAATACCCGCTATCAGGACCTCGTGCAAAAGCGGCGGTTCGCCATCGCCCGTTACTGGCTGAAGTACCACAATCAGGATCCTCAAGCCTGGTACCACGTGAACCTCACCGATGAAACTCGGCCGTGGAATGACCTGAAAGGGGCGGCAATGAGGCTGTTTCGGCAGATTCCTCTCGACGACCCGACCGGCGAATTGGCCGACGACGCCGTGCTGGCTCAAGCCAATGCCCTGTTCGTCGCCCGGCGCTACGACGACGCCGACCGCCTGTTCGACGACCTGCGCACCATGTATCCGACCAGCGAACACCAGTTCACGGCTCACTTGATGGGAGTCAAAACAAAGCTGCTGCGCTACCAGGGGCCCGAATACGACGGGAGTGTGCTCGACGAGGCGGAAAAGCTCATCGAGCAGATTCGGCTCCAGTTCCCGCAGGAAGCGCAAGCCAACGCCGAACTGCTCGATCGGGCCGCCCGCGAACTTCGCTATCGCAAAGCGGAACGCGAATGGCTGATGGCGAAGTTCTATGACCGCAGAAAAGCGTACGGCGCCGCTCGCTTCTATTATCAGATCGTGCAGCGAGACTACGGCGACACCCCGTTCGCCCAGCAAGCGGGAACGCGGTTGGCCGAGATTCAAGACAAACCGGCCGAACCACCGCAACACTTGCAATGGCTGGTCAAGCTGTTTCCCAGTTCCGAGCCGGAAATGCCGTTGCTCCGAAACGGTGATTCGGTTCGCCGCTGACGCTCCATCAATGCGGGAACGGTCCACGTGAAGCCGAACACAGCGCGACGAATAAGAGCCGCCGGGTTGGCCGCCGGCGTGCTGATGCTGGCCGGTGGCTGCGCCGGCTATCAGTTGGGACCGACCGGGCTATACCGAGCCGACATCCGCACCGTGTACGTTCCCATGTTCGAGTCGGATCAGCTCCGACAGGGGCTGGCCGAGTGGCTGACCGAGGCGGTCGCCAAGCAAATCGAGATGCAAACGCCGTACAAGGTCGTTCACACGCCGGGCGCCGATAGCGTATTGACCGGCCGCATCCTCAGCGCCCAAAAGCAGGTACTGATCGAAAGCGCCAACGACGACGCCCGCGACATTGGCTACTCGCAGGTCGTGCTGGTGACCTGGTCGGCTCGCAACGGCGAGCTGCTGATGCAGCGACGGATCAAGGTGGGAGCCCACTTCCTGCCCGAGAGCGGCCAATCGCTGACGACGGCGCAGCAACAAGTGGTGGAAGACCTGGCCAACCAGATCGTCAACGCCATGGAAGCCGCCAACTGGTAGTCCGACCCCGCGACGGCGGCCTCGGAAAGGTGGTGCGAACGTCGGTCGCGCGAGGGGCGTCAGTGCGGGAAAGAGGAGTCGAACCTCCACGGGGTATTATCCCCACCAGGCCCTCAACCTGGCGCGTCTGCCAATTCCGCCATTCCCGCGAAATGCTGCTGCGCGGCCCGTCTGGGGCCGACTGTCTACAGGATACGGGAACGGTGGTCGGCGTCAAGTCGTAGCGCGGCGCTTGCGGCCTCGGCAACGATTCGGCTCGACCGCCTCTTCGTCGATCGGCCGGATTGGCCAGAGGACGGGTGGGACAACGGCACGGACCACCACGCAACAGCCATTCCATTCCACCCGGTGCTATCGGGGGCGCTTCGGCGACGAGCCGCGTTTGGGACGCGCGACTTTCCAGTTGGGGTTGTCGACGTGAGCCTGGTCCATCAGTTTCTCTAAGCGGCGGACCACGTCGGGATGCTGCCGAGCCAGATCGGTGGTTTCACCCGGATCGCGGCTCAGGTCGTACAGTTCGGTACGGCCGTGGAACATCGGTTTGCGGATCGCCTTCCACTTGCCGGCTCGAACCGCTTGCTTGCCGCCTCGTTCATAGAACTCCCAGTAGAGATACTCGTGCTGCCGCTGCTGCTGTCGCCGGCCGCGGAGTGTGGGGACGAAGCTGATCGAATCGACGGCTTCGGGCGGCCGAGTGCCCGCCAATTCGGCCGCGGTCGCCATCCAGTCGCCGAAGTACCCGATGTGGTCGCTCACACTGCCGGCGGGAACGGTGCCGGGCCACCAAGCCAGAGTGGGAACGCGGATGCCCCCCTCGTACAAATCCCGTTTCATCCCGCGGAGCGGCCCGTTGCTGTCGAACAACTCGGGGTCCTGTCCGCCTTCCCGCTGAGGCCCGTTATCGCTGGTGAAGATCACCAGCGTCCGGCGGTCGATTCCCAGTTCATGAAGCAGGTCGAGCAGCCGGCCGACGTCGCCGTCCATGCGAGTGACCATGGCGGCGTACCCCTTGTCCGGCTCTTTCCAAGGGCGGTCGGCGTAGGGGCCCAGGTCGGGTACTTCCTGCCCGTTCCCGGTGGCTCGAGTCCCTTCGTTGTTGGCGTGCGGGATCGTCAGGGCCAGGTAGAGAAAGAAGGGGCGTTTTCGATGGTCGCGCACGAACTGCAGCGCCTGCTGCATCACCAGATCGTGGCTGTAGTCGACTCGCTCGACGGCGTGGCCGCCTCGAAACGCCCCGTAGGCCCGCTTGGCGCGGACGACCTTGTTGCGCAGGAGGACTTTTTCACGGTTGCGCCAGAGGAACTCGGGATAATAGTTGTGGGCATGGACCTGGTTGAGGTAGCCGTAGAAGAAGTCGAACCCCTGGTCGTTGGGGAGTCCCGTGTTGCCCGGCGTATCGTCGCCGAGTCCCCACTTGCCGCAAAGAGCGGTCGCGTAACCGGCCTGTTTGAGAACCTCGGCGACGGTAACGTCTTCGGGACGCAGCGACTGGATGGAGACATCTCGGCCGGCGTTTCCGCGGACATAGGTGTGTCCCATGTGCTGCCCGGTCATCAGCACGCTCCGCGACGGAGCGCACACGGTGCAACCGGCATAGAACTGGGTGAACCGCATCCCTTCCCGCGCCATGCGATCGAGTCGAGGTGTCCGGATCAGGCGCTGGCCGTAACAGCCCAGGTCTCCATACCCCAGGTCGTCGGCCATGATGAAGATCAGGTTGGGAGGTTGTGGATCCGGCTTGTCGGCCGAGTCGTCGCCGCACCGAGCGGCCAGGGGGAGCAAAGCCAGGCTGCACCACGCCAGCATCAGGTGGATCCCTGCCCTGGCTTTCCCTGGGTGGATCGGGTTCGGCGAAACCTGGTGCGGGGTCGTCTTCCGAGTCGTTCGGAAGGAGTGGGGCTGTCCGGTATCCACCGCTGGGCTACTCCTTGGGGGCATGTTCCTTGGCGGCGGCCGGATCCTGGAGTTTTCTCAGCGCTTCGGTGGCCAGATCGCGAACCATGGCATCGGGATCACTCTGGGAGAGTCTTCGCAGTGCGGGGATGGCGTCTTTGGCCAGGGGACCCAGGTCACCCAGCACGGTCGCCATTTCGGCTCGCACGCCGGGCCGGGAATCGCTGAGCGCGTTGATCAGATGGGGCACCGCATACTTGGCGATTTCTTCGTGTCCGGGATTGATCTTCAGCAGCGCCCACAGCGCGGAGACTCGCAAGAAACGATCGTTCGATTCGACCAGTTCCAGCAGTTGCGGGTTGGCGTCTTCGGCTTTTTCTCCCATTTGTCCGATCGCGTACGTCAGAGCGTACTTGGTTTCGTCATCGGCCGTTTTGAGCAGTTCCAGCAGTTTGGGGAGGGCTGGGGCCGACGCCGGACCGATCGATCCCAGTGCCACGATCACGTCTCGTTTCTCATCGACGTCGGTGACTTCGTCCAACAATTGGGTGAGACGGGGAACGGCTGCGGCGGCGTCGGGACCGATGCGATTGAGGATTTGCAGTGCGTACCGCCGTCGTTTGGGATTGTCCAGAGCGCGAATGACTCGCGGCACGACGGCTTTGCCTCGCTTGACGAACGCGTCCATCACCCGGCGAATCGTTTCGGGGTCGAGCTTGTCGACGAGTGCCTGCAGCAACGGAGTCTCGGACAATTCAGCCGGGATATCGGTTTCGGCGATGGCGGTGGCGGCCACCGAGCGCAGCCGGGGGTTTTTCGATTGCAGTCCGGCGGCGAACAACTCGACCGCCTGTTTCATCAGCTCGCGATCATCGGGCTTGAGCTGCACCAGCGACCAGGTTGCCGTCAGTTTGAGAATCGGGTCCTCGCTTTGGGTGGCTTTTTCCAGTGCCGGGATAGCCTGATCGTCTCCGATGCGACCCAGTGCGAACGCGGCGGCGTACTTGACGCCCATCGTTTTGTCGTTAATGAGCACGTCGATGACTTGTTCTTGAGCGGGCCGAGCGGCTTTTCCGATAGCGGCCAATGCCAGGAGGGCTTCGATGCGCACTTCGGGGCGATCGCGACGGACGCAGTGCATCAGTTGGGGTACGGCTTCCGCGGCGTCCGGACCGATCCGTTCGACGATCAGGCAGGCCCAGTAGCAGGCTCGGTCGCTCTTGAGTGCTTTCATCAGGTGGGGCAGAGCCGCCTTTCCTTGCTCGGCCAGCGCTTCCAAGGCGGGCACGACGGCTTCGGGTTCGGCTTCTTCGAGCACTTTGAGGATGATGGGCAGGGTGATTTCGGGGCGTGCTTTGATGGCCAGCAGAGCCTCACGGGCTTCCCTGCGCACCAGTCGGTTCTCTTTGTCCATCGCCAGTTTCACCAGCTCGCGGATGACGTTCTCTCCTTCCTTGGCCGCTTCGCCCATTTTTCCCAGTGCATGAGCGCAATAGGCTCGGACCATGGGATCCTTGTGCCGCAGCCCTTCGACGAGAGCCGGAACGGCGTCGTCGGCGGCTTTGGGGCCGATGGCCGCCAGGGCTCGCGCGGCGCGCCACCGCTCTTCGGCCGTACCCATGGTGACGATTTTGGAAAGCGCGGGGACGAGTTCCTGAGGCGCCGATGGTCCCATCTTGGCCACTTCGTCGATCGCCGGAATCCGTTCCTTTTCGTTCTCACTGGTGAGCTGGGCGATCAACTTGGCGGTATCTTGTTGGGCCAGACCCGGGGCGGCCAGGCCGAACAACAGGATTCCGAATAGAGCGTTGCGAACGAACCCGTAGATCATTGCTACCTCGACTGCTGTTTCTTCGGTGGTTGGTGACTTAGTGGGTCAACGGGTAACCGATGACTAGAGACGGTAACCATGCGAGCGAGTGGCCCCGGACCGACAAGTTGGATTTGGGGGATCTGCCGGATCGACCGGCCGAAAATAGGAAGTAAGCGGGTTATCGGTTGTAGCGAAGTTGTTGCCGCAGTTGTTTGAGGAACCGATTGGCTCCCGTCCAATCTTCCGGCAACACTTTGCGTTTCTTCAAGCGGTCCTGCAGAATGCTCTTCATCTCGTCCAGTTCCGCCAGGATCGCGTTGTATTGGTTCAAGTTGATTTTGCCATTGAGTGCCGCGCGTTCGGCAAACAGCGTTTCCAAACGCGTTCGAACCGGCGCGTAGTCGTCGGCCGTCAATTCCAGCGGCCAGGCGATCTTGCCGGTGACCGGATCGAGTTCGCTGGCCGAAAGGGGCTTGGCGACTTCCATTTTCGCCATTTTCAGCAATTGTTCGGTCGTGGGGCGGGGCCGCATTCGGGACTTGCGATACGCTTCCTGGATGTTCTTCATTTCGACGAACGACTGTGCGGCTTTCACGCGGTTCTCGTACATCCGCGATTCGACGTCGGTCCAGTTCTTGGCCGCCTCCGAGGTTTGCACGTTGTATTGGCCGGCCGAGCGGATCACGTCGGCCGCCCCGCGCTGCACGCCTTCGGCGTAAGTCGAGGAATGGTAGTAGGGGCCCCAATACTGAGCCTCGGCAACCGCCGAAGCCAGCAGGGAAACGCCGCCGCACAGTATGATGATTCGCCAATTCATGGTCCGATCGTCTCCTCAGTGTCAACCGACTCGTCGTCAACCGGCTGGTTGTCAGCAGGCTCGTCACCCGGGGTTCGCCGTCCCACCGGCGATTTCACCATGACCGTCGTTGTTGCCATGGCAGTCATCCCCCTTGCAGAAGCTCCCCGTCGGTGCCGCGCGCCACAGGCACACCCCACTCATCATTGTGGTTGGTCGCGCGTAGCGACTCAAGGGCCGGAATAGAGAAAACCCGACGATTTTGCCGGTTTCTCCTGCTCCCGCACTATTGGGGGGACGTCGCTCGGACTGTCGCCGGCGGCCACTTTTCGTACAATTATAAATGGCGGGGGCGGGTGATCGGTGTTTCAGGAGATGCAGCGTGACAGCAGTGGCCGACTTGCGAACAGGCCGGTTTTCCCTTCCGGCGGATCGAGTGCTCCAAATCCACACCTTGATGGTGCGGGCTCGTAAGTTGGAGGAGCGGATGATCAAGATGAGCAAGTCGGGTGAAGGCTATTTCTGGATCGGGGGACCGGGCGAAGAAGCGTTCAATGTCTGCCTGGGACTGCAGGTCAAGAAAGGCCGGGGGCCGGACTACGACTACTTGCACCTGCATTACCGCAACAGTGCCACGATGCTGGCGATGGGAATGGAACCGATCGACGCCATCCGGCAAATGGCGATGACGCGGACCGATCCTCACTCGATGGGGCGCAACTTCGTCGGTCACTTCGCTCGCCGCGACTGGAACGTGCTGCCGGTCAGCTCGGTGATCGAGATCCAATACACGATGGCGCCGGGGACCGCTCTGGTACAAAAGCGTCACGGGGGCGACGGCATCTCGATCGTGGTCGGCGGGGACGCGGGTACCGCCGAAGGCGACTTTGCCAGTTGCATGATCTGGAGTTCGCGACCGGGACAAGAGTTGCCGGTGTTGATGATCGTGATGAACAACCGCTGGGGCATTTCGACTCCCGCCGCCTCTCAGCACGCTGAGCAGCACATCGTCGACCGCGGCAAGCCGTTCGGGATTCCCGGCGACGTGCTGGATGGTTGCGATCCGGTGGCCAGTTGGCATGCCATTGCTCGAGCGATGGAGCATTGCCGGCGCGAGCGCGGCCCCTACATGCTGGAAGCTCTGGTGTCGCGGTTGCACGGTCATTCCTCTTCCAGCGGTGCCGTGCGAGTCGACAACGAGCCCGACTGCGTCCAGTTGCTCGAACAACGGATGCTCGAGTCGGGTATTGCCGACGAGGCGCATATTCGAGAAGTCCATCAGCGGGAGGAGGCGGCGATCGAAGACGCGCTGCAGCAAGCCTTGCG
>JALSIV010000450.1 GCA_026989685.1 Pirellulaceae bacterium
CGGTGACTCGCCCTCTTCCGGTTCGGCGATGCCCGATGCCACGGGAGGAGCCGCATCGAGCGGGTGAGCGCTGTCGGTCTTGGATGTGGGAGCCGATTTCCGCTGTTTGGGCGGAATGACTTCATGTCGGAGTTTCTCGACCAGCAACTGAAAACTCTCGTCGTCCTCGGAACAGCCCTCCCAGGTCAGCAGCACGAACGCCTGCTGGCCGACGAAGTGCTTGGCGAACCACGCCAGCTCTTGCGTTTCCTGAAAGTCGCTAGGCAGCCAGTCCTTAACATTGTTCTCCATCCGTTCCAGCGACATCCGAGCCCCTCGCAGGGCGAAAGGTATCAGCACGAAGACGACGGCGAGGATCGCGAGAGCGTACCGGCTGTAAATCGAGCGGCGGGGAGCATTCATGGTTGGTATCCGCTGGACAGGGACTCATTCCCACATCCCGTGGGGCGGGCCTCGAACTCGGGGCCGGAGATTGGCTGCTGGCCGTAAAGTCCCCAGGTTACCGGCTGGCGACGAAGCCGTCCATGCCAATCACCGACTCCGGAGCCCCCCTGCCGGCCGATTCGCCGACGAACCGCACCGAGTTTGCCGGTCGAGTAAGCTCTGATGCGACTCTTGCGGACCAACGCCTCCCATTGGGAGTAACTATACTGAAGGACTTGTCCGGAAGTCGCGGTCGTCCCCCGTCGGCCGTTCCGGCATATTTGGCTCCCCAGTCCACCATTGGTCCGTGATGGGGACTCGGCTGCGACACCTGAGAACGACATCTGGGAGATTGCCATGCGTTTGACACTCGTATCGGGCGGCCCGGCAACGGAACGCCTCGGGCCGATGTGCGGCTGGAGCGTTCGGACCGCCATCGTTGTCGGACTCGTCTGCGTCACCGCACCACCGGCGCTGCAGGCAGCGCCGAAGGGCAAGTCCGAGAAAAAGGACGAGCTGTGGGAACTCGAGACGCTGTTTCCCCAAAAGAGCCTTTTCGGGCCGGCCGCTCGGTCCACGGCCTTTTCTCCCAGCGGGCGCTACGCGGCCTACCTGTACCGGCCCTACCTCGAGCGCCGCCATGGCAGCGACCTGTGGATCTACGACTTTCACACCGACCGGACGCAGCGGATCACCAGCGTCTCGATCATGTCCGAGTTCCAGTACCAGGCTCGGCGGGTGCGCGAGGACCGGATTGCCAAGTGGAAAAAGCACCGCGCGGCCCGAGCGGGAGGCAAACCGGCCGCCAGCGCCGCCAAGAACCAGAAGCAACTGACCGGCGATGAAGTGCTCGAGTCCGACGCCGACGATGAAAAAGCGCCCCGCTATGGCGGAGTCAGCTCGCTGACATGGCATCCCACCAGGGACGAATTGTTGTTCGTCTCCGGGGGCGACATTTACCGCTGGAAGGTCGGTCAGTCCTCGCCCCAGCGGCTGACGATGACCGAAGAGCGGGAGTCGTCGGTGGCCTATCTGCCGGACGGATCGGGGTTCACCTATCGCCGATCCGATTCGGTCTTTCGCGTGATCTTCGGCCAGTCGGTCGTCCGCCAGCTCAGCCCGCGATTACCCAAGGGTCAATCGGTCAGCGCCTATCGGATCAGTCCCGACGGCAAGCGGTTGGCGTTGGTGGCGCGGGCCGGTCCCACGTCCTGGTTCGGCGTGAGGCAAGTGGACTACATTCGCTACCGCGATCGGTTCGCCAAAGCCGCCAAGGCGCCTCGCACCGTTTCCGACGACGAAATCCCCAAGCACGAGGTCTTGATCTATCTCTATGACCTGACTCGAGCGGACACCGAGGAGTCGGACCTGATCGAAGTTTTCCATCAAACGGTCGACGGGCCCCGCGACATCATCAGTTCGCCTCGCTGGTCTCCCGACAGCCGTCACATCACGTTCTGTTTCTTCGATCAGCAAACGAGCCACGTGGAGATTCGCATGGCGACTTGGGACGACGGGGCCGAGGCCTCCGCGAAGGAAACGCCGACGTCCCCGGGCTCTTCGAAAAGCGATTCCGAGTCCAACGGCAAAGAGCAGGAGGACGAAAAA
The DNA here is from genome assembly GCA_026989685.1 of Pirellulaceae bacterium. Taxonomy (GTDB): domain Bacteria; phylum Planctomycetota; class Planctomycetia; order Pirellulales; family Pirellulaceae; genus S141-3. Next base: position 2,032 of record JALSIV010000450.1, read on the forward strand.
AAGGAGGAGCGGAAACAGTCGTCCGGCAAGGCTCCGCCGAGCGGGTCGGAACGGAAACCGGTGAAGCGTGAAGCCAAGGTGGTCTATCGCTTCCTGCACTTCGGCGGCCCCAACACTCCGTCGATGGTGTCTCCGCGGTTCGCTCACGACAGCCGCCACATCGTCTTCGTCAGCGAGCAGACCGGCTACCGCCAAGTCCATTTGCTCGATCCGGTGTACCAATCGGTGAAACAGTTGACAGCGGGCTCTTTCGAGGTGTACGTCGACCGGATCTCGAAGGACCATCGGCGGCTGTTCGTTCGCACCACCAAGGACAGTCCTTCGCGCACGCACTTGTACAGCGTCGATTTGCAGTCGGGCGAGTTTCGTCGCATTTCGCCGCTGGACGGCACCTATTCGACGGCGGCGGTCAGCGACGACGGCCAACGGGCGTTGGCCAACTTCGTGACGTTCGGTCGAGCCGCCGAGCTGGTGCGGATCGATCTGCGAAAGAAGCCGGCTCAGAAACCGGTCACCGATTCCCACCCGAAACTTGTGCAGCGGCTGGTCAAGTTCCGGCCCGAGTTCTTCTCTTACGCGAACCGTCACGGCCACTCGATCCACGGGTGGCGGATCAAGCCGCCAGGATTCAAGAAGAGCGACCGCCGTCCGCTGTTGGTATACGTTTACGGCGGCCCGTTGGGAACTCGCAAGATCGTGGTCGACGGCAGCTACAGCCGCGACGGATACCTGTTCGCCCACTACATGGCGCGGCGCCATGGCTATGTGTGTGCCGTGATCGATCCTCGGGGCGTGTCGGGCTATGGCGGGCTATTCGAAAGCGCCAATTTCGAACAAGTGGGGAAACCGCAAGTCGAGGATCTGGTCGACGGGGTCAAATACTTGCTCGAGCAAGGTGGCATCGACGCGAAGCGAGTGGGCATTCACGGCTGGAGCTTCGGCGGCTTCCAGACGCAGATGTGTCTCTACACGGCCCCCGAGGTCTTTCACGTGGGAATCGCCGGCGCGGGGCCGACCGAGTGGGAGAACTACAACGCCTGGTACACCAGCGGCACGATTGGAACGTCTCGGCCGGGAAAAGCGGATCTGAAGAAGTTCTCATTGCGGCCGCTCGCCAAGAACCTGCAAGGAAAGTTGCTGCTGATTCACGGCGTCGAGGACACCAATGTGCTGTTTCAGGACACGATCGCCATCTACCGCGAGTTGCTCAAGGCGGGCAAGGAGACTCATGTCGAGTTGTTCATCGACCCGACCGGAGGCCATGGCTTGGGGGGCGATGTCAAGCCGCTCAACAAGTACCGCAAATACGAGGAATTCCTGTTGCGGACCCTGGGCGAGGGACGTTCGCCTTGACGGCCACCTGGTGGGAGCTATAATCGTCTGACATGAACCTGCCTTTCGGTTTCTCCTGCCGAGTGGACTTTCCACGAGTCCTCTTTACCTGGCTCTTGCTGGCCACCGCTTCGGGACTCGGTCCCGTAGCCGCGCAGGCTCCCTGCCCGAGTGGAAGCGACGGCAATGTGGACCGCTGCCATTTGGCGGTGCGCCCTCCCGTTCAAATCGGAGCGAATCCGGAGCTCGTCGCTCGAAGCGAGCTGGAAGAGAACGAAGAGGGTGGACAGGAAGCCGGCTGGGACACTCATCGTCCGCTGGTTCGCGTCTCGTCGGTACGCCGAAACGGCAGCGATCCCGACCTTCTTCTCGGGGGCGTCCGACTTTCGGCCGGGCATGGTCGGGGGCCGCCTCCTTTCTCTTGCTGAGTGTGCCGCAGGCTGCATCACTGCGACGGAAATCCTCCGTTGCAGAATTCTCTCTTGCAGCGCGGCGTGTGATCTGATTCCGTGCGCCGGCTTCACGACCTGGTGTTGCCGGTGGTGGTGTCTGCGTTCTCGCCAATCGCGGTGACTGTCTAGCTTGCCGCGGTGGGCACTGTCGGATGTCAGACTCGAGGGGGTCGCGATGACGGAAGTCATCGGGCACCACGTCGAGAGCGACGGCCGGGAGGAGGGTTGACGATATGGCATCGACTGCGAACGAGGTGACGAGATGGTCGCTGGAAAGCGGCGACTACCGGCAACTCGCATGGCTGGAGGAACTCGTCGAACATGCAGCACACTTGCTGCCGGCGCAAGGTCCTATCACCGCCTTTGTGCATCATAATACGCTGCACGCATTCGAGGATCTTCCCTTTGACGACGCCGTCGTCCAAGGAGCGCGCACCTTTGGATGTCACCCCTATCTCCCCGAGGCCGAATACCGCAAGAAGCTCGCCGAGGGGCAGATGTCCCGAGATGACTTGGAATGGGCGTTGTTGGATGACTTGGGGGATCGTGCCGACGACCTGCTCGGATTTCTCGGCACGCGTTATCATCTGCGTCTGGCCATGTTGGCCCATCCTCTGTATACCGGCCCGACGGCCGAACTGCGCTGGGTGATCGCCGAAACCGATGCACTGCGTCGGTTTCGGCCGGAATCCCCCCCCGAAACCAAAGGGCGGCTGATTCAGCAAACCCGGCACTGGATCATGCGCGACCTGCGCGGGGCGGCTCCCGAGGTGGTCGAGGGACATGCTGCCGGGGCGATGATCCGCCTGGCGTTACAGCCATTCGACACCTCGGGAATCGAACGTTGGGACGAGGATCAGTGGGAGTCGCTGACACTGCACTTGCTGTGGCTGCTCAGCCGCGACGGTATCGAATATGCCGCTCCGCCGCAAACAACGCATCCGCCGGCGGTTCGGCCTCGAGATCACCTGCTTCGAGCGACCGGCGCGGATGCCGATGTGCTGGTCCACGACCTGCTGATTCGATTTTGCAGCGTGTTTCTCGACCAAGGATTCGCGGGCTGGAGGCTGCCGCTGCGCAACGCCGGCTTTTTCAAGTCGTTTTGCGAATTGTACGGGCGCCCCGGAGGACCTCCCGATCGCTGGATGCGCGGCTTGGCGGCCGAGCTGAGACGTATTTCGGCCGAATCGATGTCGCCGGTCGAATCGATCGCCGCATCGTTGGAAGACCTGGGAGTCCAGCCCGATGAAACAGGCGAATTCGTAACCCAAACGCTGTTGGCATTGCGAGGGTTTGCCGGAATGATCTGGCAGACCGAATCGCGAGGCGACCGGGTTGCCGAGCCTTCGCCACCGGGCACGCTGCTCGAATTCCTCGCGGTTCGGCTGATTCTCGACCGGGTGGCCCTGCGTTTTCTGGCTCGGGAGACCCTGGGCTATCGCGGCCCGCTTCGCGAACTGTCATCGCGGTGCGATGGGAAACGGGCACACTCCCATCCGACTCCGGATCAGCGAGCCTTCACGGTATTCCAGCTAGCGCAACTGCTGGGGTGGGAGCCGCCCGCGTTGGCCAGGCTGACCAGCCGGGAGTGGGCGATGCTGGTGGAGGAGACCGAGGCTTTTTCCGGGCTCGACCGACGGCGCGTATTTCATCATGCACTCGAGCGACGCTATCGGCTGCAGACGCTCGACGCCGTCGCGTTGCACAGTCGTCGCGTCGACGCTGGGGAGCCGCGACTCGCGCCGGCGACGCGACCGTCGTTTCAGATTGTCTGCTGCATCGATGATCGGGAGGAGTCGTTTCGCCGGCATCTCGAGGAAGTCGAGCCGAACTGCGAGACATTCGGTGCGGCCGGGTTCTTCGGGGTAGCCATGTACTACAAGGGTGCGGCGGACGCCCACTTCACACCGCTCTGTCCGGTCAGCATCCAACCGCGGCATTATGTCGTCGAGCGAGTCGCCTACAGCATGAAGCACCGTGAACGACGGCGGCGGAAGCAGCGGCGAACGATCGGCACGGTGACTCACCGGGTGCACGTCGGCAGCCGCACGTTCGCCGGAGGCTGGCTTGCCGCCGTCCTCGGATCCATCGCATCCATTCCACTGGTGATGCGGATCTTGTTCCCTCGTACGGCGGCGCAACTGCGACGTCTGATGGGTGGCTTTGTCCGTCCGCCGGAAGTCACCATGTTGCAGCTCGAGCGTACGGCGGACGAACCGGGGCCGGAAGGAGAGGCAATCGGCTATCGCGTGGACGAAATGGCCGACATCGTGGAGGGACTCCTCCGCGCGATGGGGCTGACCCGGCAATTCGCTCGCCTGGTCATCATGGTGGGACATGGCTCGTCCTGCCTCAACAACCCGCAGGAAGCCGCCTACGACTGTGGTGCCTGCAGCGGCGGCCGGGGCGGCCCCAATGCCCGGGCGTTCGCCCAGATGGCCAACGACCCGCGTGTTCGAGCGATCCTGCGTGAGCGGGGACTCCAAATCCCGGACGACACCGTGTTCGTCGGAAGCTACCACAACACCTGTGACGACAGCATGGCGTACTATGATTTGGACCGTTTGCCCCCGACTCACCACGACGATTTCGCTCATGCTTCTACCGCGCTCGACGTCGCGCGCGAGTGGAACGCTCACGAACGCTGCCGTCGTTTCCAGTCCGCCGACCTGGACTGGACACCGGAGGAAGCGCTTCGACACGTCGAGGGGCGCGCCGAGGACCTCTCCCAGGTACGCCCCGAATGCGGCCATGCTACAAACGCTCTTTGTTTTGTGGGGAGGCGCGACTGGTCGCGAGGGCTATTCTTGGACCGCCGCTGTTTTCTCCAATCGTACGACTACGCCCAGGACGACGCCGACCGGTCTCTGTTGGCGGGGATTCTGGGAGCGGTGATTCCGGTCTGCGCGGGAATCAACCTGGAATACTATTTCTCCTTCGTTGATCCGACAGGATACGGGTGCGGCACCAAACTGCCTCATAACATCACCTCCTTGTTGGGAGTGATGAACGGGGCCGCCAGCGACCTGCGACCGGGACTGCCGTGGCAGATGGTCGAAATCCATGAGCCGTTGCGGTTGCTGTGCGTGATCGAAGCGCCGCCGGAGGCGGTGCAGGCGGTATTGGACGGCAATCCCACCATTGCCGTATTGGTGAAAAACGGATGGGTGCAGGTGGCAACGCTCGACCCGCAATCGCGCGAAATCCACTGGTATCACCGAGGCCGATTCCGCCCTTATCGGATCACGACGCCGGAGCTGCCGACTGTCAAACGATCGGTTCAATGGTATCGCGGTTGGCGCGATCACCTCGGATTCGCTCATGTCGAACCATCGGGCCGATGACGGCGGAGAGCTCGCTTGTACGGAACCCGTTTCCCACAATTTGTGCAAAAGAGACGATGTTACCAACCATGGATTCCAGCACGGCACTCCATCTTCTGGGGGTGACCGTACTGATCGCCCCGGCCACGTTGGTGGCCGTCCTCGGCTTGACCACACTCCTCGGCAGGAAGTTGAGCGAAGCCGCCATCAACCGCTGGACGTATGCCTCCATCGTCACCGGTCTGTTGGCCTCTCTCGCCATTGTGGGAATCATGCTGTCACTCGATGGGCGTCGAGTGGTCATCGAATTGGGCAACTGGGTGATTATCCCCGAGCAGCATTTTCACTTCCATTTGAAATTCGTATTCGACCGGCTTTCGGTACCGTTCGTAAT
>JALSIV010000451.1 GCA_026989685.1 Pirellulaceae bacterium
CAGGAACAGATCACCGCCGATCAGGGCCACGTCGGCAATCACCTTGTTACCCAGAAGATCGCTGAGAGCCGATTGTTCGAGCGCCAGTTGCTGCTGGATTTTCTTGTTATGCCGCGGTGAATAGCCGCGCAGCGTGATCATACGAGCCAAGTCGCCACCGAATTCGCGAGCCAGTTTGTCCTGCCACAGGTAGTTGTCGTAGCTGCCGTAACGAATGTAGAAACAATGATCGGGCACGTGAGCGGCGATCGACTCCATCTGCGGTGGTTCTCCACCGGCTTCATACACATAAGGAGCCCACTCCGGCTCCTCCGGCAAGGGAAGGCGCGGTATTTCCTCGTCGATTCCGCTTCCCGAATTGACTGCCCGCAGCATCTCATCATGGAGCGATTCGGTTCCCGCCAACAACTTGAGCATGTTGCGATAGCCTTCTTCCGAATCTCCTCGAGACCGCTCCGCCAGCGGCGGCGTGAGCCCCAATCGGCGCTCCAGCATGGTCACCAAATACGACTGCACGAGCGGTGGATAGTCGCCGCTTTGACGCGCCGAACGAATGGTGGCGTTGTAGTTCCGCCACCACTGACTCCATAGGCGGCTCGCTTCGCGACGACGCCTGGGCTCTGCGGGCGACACGCGGACCGTGACCGGCGTCGGCGAATAAATCGTCACGTCGAACGGCGTGTCGCCTCGAAACAAGAACCAGACGCGCAACTGGTTGGCCGGACCCTCCAGCCCAAGGATCTGGCGCAACCGGCCTTCGGATATCGTCGGATAGAATACGCGGCCGCGCGGCCCCACCATCTCCGGTTGATAATGAGGCAGCTCGACCGGGGCGATGTCCCCCAGTCTCACCACAATCGACGCCACTCCGAATGGCTCCCCGGGAATGGCTTGAACCTGCTGCCCGAACGTCGGAACCGCTCCAAAGACCACCACGGCCAGACAAACCGCCGACATGCTCCGCCAATCTGCTACTCCCCGCCCTATCCGAACATCCATCGTCGTTCCCTCAAGCTTTTTTGAGCCTGTAACCAAACCCGCCGCACCGCTTCCCGGCCTCGGGCGTGTCGCTCGCGGCATCGAGTCCTGTGACAGTCTCTTCGAGTCTTACGTCGTAACATCTGCGCTCCGTGCGCGCATCCTGCGCCGGCTTTCGGTCGTCACCACCCCTACAGCCTCCGGTCTCCCGCCTCCTGCCTTTCACTCTAACAGCCGATGCCTGCCCGCCACAGCGGCATCGACCGGGCAATGCTGGTCAACCCCGGCATCCCAGGCTATGATGGAGATCTTAGAGCCTGTACCAAAACCCGCCGCACCACTTCCCGGCCTCGGGCGTGTTGCTTGCGGCCTAGAGTTTTGTGACAGCCGCTTAGAGCCTGTACCAAAACCCGCCGCACCGCTTCCCGGCCTCGGGCGTGTTGCTTGCGGCCTAGAGTTTTGTGACAGCCGCCTAGGGATCACCACTCGCCCGGCCCCACCGTTCCTGCCTCGGGGCCAGGACACCCCTTGGTGGCATTTGACGGGGAACCGCCCCCCCGGGGACGGCGACCCAACACCCAGTTCAACCATAAGGATTGATGACCGTGCTGCTTTCGACTCGAGCCGCTTCGGCGATCGCCGCCCTATTGTCTTCTCTGGTTCTGCTCGCGACACTGGCCGTTTCCAGTTCCGGCGTGCCCATTGCCGGCGCTGCGGAGTTCGAGTTGAAGCCCGGCGATCACATCTGCTATGTGGGAAACGGTTTGGCCGACCGCATGCAGCACGACGGCTACTTGGAGACGCTGATTCACAGCCGCTTCCCCGGACACCAACTCGTCTTCCGCAACTTGGGATATACCGGCGATGAGGTGACGTTGCGTCTGCGCTCCAAGGGGTTCGGTTCACCGGACGAACATCTGACTCGTTGCCAAGCGACGGTAGTGTTCGCCTTCTTCGGTTACAACGAGTCCTTCCAGGGAAAAGCGGGGCTCGACAAGTTCATCAAGGATCTGGCCGACTTCGTCCGGCGCACCCAGTCGCAGAAGTATGATGGCAAGACGGCGGCTCGGGTCGTTCTTTTCTCCCCTATCGCCCACGAGAACCTCCACGACCCCAACCTGCCCGATGGCAAAGCCAACAACACTCGGCTGGAAATGTACACCCAGGCGATGGGCGAGTTGGCCAAGGTGCTTGACGTACCGTTCGTCGATCTGTTCCATCCGACGCTCAAGCAGTACGAGGTCGATCCTCAGCCGCTGACGATCAACGGCGTCCACCTGAATGCTCGCGGAAATCGGTTCCTTGCCGAGACGATCGTGCAATCGCTTTTCCCGGGCAAACCGCCTCTGACGGATGCCGGCTGGGAATACTGGGAGCCGGTTCGCAAGCTGGTGACTTGGAAGAACCTTCACTGGTTCAACCGTTACCGCACCGTCGACGGTTACTCGATTTACGGCGGCCGAGCCGATCTCAAGTTCTACAACGGCCAGACCAACCGCGTCGTGATGGATCGCGAAATGGAAATCCTCGACGTGATGACGGCCAACCGCGACCGCGCCATCTGGCAGGCGGCTCAGCGCAAGCAGTGGACGGTCGACGACCGCAACACACCGCCGTTTCTCGAAGTGATCACCAACAAACCCGGACCGCTTCCCGGTGGCAAGTATCCGTTCCTCGGCGGCGAAGAGGCCATCGAAAAAATGACGGTGGCCGAAGGCATGAAAGTGCAGTTGTTCGCATCGGAGGAAATGTTCCCCGAGCTGGTCAATCCGGTGCAAATGGCGTTCGATCCCAAGGGGCGGTTGTGGGTGGCCGTCTGGCCCACCTATCCGCACTGGAAGCCCAAGACGCCGATGAACGACAAGATCTTGATCTTCGAAGATACCGATGGGGACGGTCGAGCCGACAAGCGGATCGTCTTCGCGGACGGTCTGCACGTCCCGACGGGACTGGAGTTCTACAACGGCGGCGTTCTGGTCGGACAGGTACCCGATCTGATGTTCCTCAAGGACACCGACGGTGACGACCGGGCCGACATCCGCGTGCGCGTCCTCGGTGGGATCGACTCTGCCGACACGCATCACTCGATCAACAGTTTCGTGCTCGATCCGGGCGGGGCCCTCTATTTTCAGGAAGGCACGTTCCATCACACGCAGGTCGAGACGCCCTACGGTCCGCCGGTCCGTTCCGTCAACGCCGGCGTGTTTCGCTATGAACCGCGAACCCAGAAGTTCGAAGTCTATGTGCCTTACGGATTCGCCAATCCTCACGGCCACGTCTTCGGCTATTGGGGCGAAGACTTCGTCACCGACGGAACGGGAAACGTGAATTACTACGGCGCGGCGTTTTCCGGTCACACGGAGTTTCCCCGCAAACACCCCCGTGTCCAACCTTTCTACAAGCAGCGAACCCGCCCCTGTCCGGGCACCGAAATTCTCCGCAGTCGCCATTTTCCCGAGCGGAACTGGGGAACGTATCTCGATGCCAACGTGATCGGTTTTCAAGGAATCCTGCAATACAAGATCGAGGAGGACGGTTCGGGCTTCCGCGGCATCGAGATCGAGCCGATCGTTCAGTCCAGCGATCCCAATTTCCGCCCGGTGGACTTGGAAGTCGGTCCGGACGGAGCCCTCTATTTTCTTGACTGGCAGAACCCGCTGATCGGCCACATGCAACACAACCTTCGCGACCCCAATCGCGACCAGGAACACGGCCGGATCTACCGCATCTACTGCCCCGACCGCCCGCTGCTCGAGCGTCACAAGATCGCCGGGGCGCCGATCCCCGCACTGCTCGATCTGCTCAAGGAACCCGAAGATCGCGTTCGCTACCGAGTCAAGATCGAACTGGGAGCTCGACCGACCGACCAGGTGATTGCCGCCGCACTGGAATGGCTCGAGAAACTCGACCCGAACGATCCCGACTACGAGCACCACCTGTTGGAAGTCCTGTGGGTCCACCAATACCACAACGTGGTAAACCGGGAGCTGCTGGAACGCGTCCTCAACTCGCCCGAACCGCGTGCTCGAGCCGCCGCGACGCGGGTGCTGTGCTACTGGCGCGACCGAGTCTCCGACGCGGTCCCGCTGTTGCGCGAACGGGCCAACGACGACCATCCGCGCGTCCGACTGGAAGCGGTGCGAGCCTGCAGCTTTTTCCGGGATTCCCAGGCGGCCGAAGCGGCGGTCGAAGCCCTCAAACACCCGCTGGACTACTTCCTGGAATACACCCTCCGCGAGACGATGGAGACGCTGAAGCCGTACTGGCAGGCCTCCATCGCCGAGGGGCGCCCCTTCGCCGCAAACAACCCGGCGGGTCTCGCCTACGTCCTCAAGGACGTGCCGACCCCCTCACTCGTCAAACTGCCCAAGACGGAGGCGGTATGCCGCGAGTTGCTGACTCGCCATCAAGTACTGCCCGACGACCGTAGTGACGCACTGTTGACACTGGCCAAACTGAAGAAGCAGGACCCGCTCCTGGTCTTGGTCGGCCTGATGGAACAGCTCGACCGGGAAACCGGCATGCACACCATGCACGTGCTGCTGGATCTGGGCCGGCTACTCCCCAAGCTCCCGCTCGATCAGATCGGCCAAGTCACGTCCCGATTCGAAAAGCTGGCCAGATCCGCCAAGCAATCGGGAACACGGCAAATCGCCTGGATGATGTTGACGCTGGCCCGCCGCGACTTTGGAGAGGTGTGGGCCATGGCGGTCCGTTCGCCGAACCTTCTCGAGGATCTGCTGCGAGGGGTCCCGCTGATTCCCGACGCCAAGCTGCGCGAGTCGGCCTGGTCGTTCGTGGCGCCGTTGCTCACGAAACTCCCGCCGTCGATCGCCGATAAGGTGGAGCAAGGCAATGAAGTGGTGGGACGGTACGTGCGTATCGAACTCCCCGGAAACCGGCGCACCCTGACGCTGGCCGAGGTGGAGGTTTTCAGCGAAGGCGCCAACGTGGCTCCTCGAGGCAAGGCCCGGCAATCGACCACCGCTCATGGCGGCGTCGCATCCCGAGCCATCGACGGGAATCGCAGTGGCAGTTGGAAAGCCGGCGGTCAGACGCATACCAAAGAAGGCGGGCGCGCTCCCTGGTGGGAACTCGATTTGGGAAGCGAACGTCCCGTCGAGGCGATTGTCGTCTTCAACCGCACCGATAGCGCCAGTCTCGGTAAACGGCTCGACGGCTTCACCCTCCGCGTACTCGATGCGAGTCGGCGAACGGTCTTTCGCAAGACCGGAATCCCGGCCCCGCGCAAATCGACGCGCATCGAGCTGGGAAGCGACCTGGAACGGCGCCTGCGCGAGGCGGCCGTCGACGCGATGACCTACATACCGGGTCACGAAAAGGAAGCGTTCGCCATGCTGGCCGACTTCGTCCTCAAGGGGACCGGCCGCAACGCGGCCGTCCGCGCGTTGCAGCGGATCGACCGCGAAGCCTGGGATCCCGAGCTGGCGACTCCGCTGATTCGGTCGCTGGTGGAGTTCATCGAGAGCGTTCAGCCCATTCGCCGGACCGAGGCCCCGGTGATGGACGCCCTGCAACTGGCCAAAGACCTCACGACACTCCTGCCCAAAGCGGAAGCCGAATCGGTTCGCCGACAACTTGGCGATCTGGGAGTCACCGTCATCCTCATTCGACCGGTCCCTCACCAAATGATCTACGACCGGAACGTGTTGTATGTGGAAGCGGGCAAGCCGGTGGAAATCGTCTTCGAAAACATCGACGTCATGCCGCATAACCTGTTGATCGTGCAACCGGGCATGCTGGAGAAGGTCGGCATGGCCGGCGAGCTGATGCAGACCGACCCGGATGCCTACCAGCGAGGATTCGTGCCCGACCTGAACGTCATCCTGCACCACACCCGGTTGCTGCAACCGCGGGAAACCCAACGACTCAAGTTCATCGCCCCCAGTCAGCCGGGCGAGTATCCATATCTGTGCACGTTTCCCGGGCACTGGCGACGCATGAATGGCGTGATGCACGTCGTTCCGGACCTCGATGCCATTCCCTGGGAAGTGCGCAATCCGGCTCGCAAAAAAGTCGAAGGGACGATTCGCCAATTCGTGAAGAAATGGAGCATCTCCGATTTCGCCACCGATCTGAAACTCGTCTCCAGCGGCCGCAACTTCGAGCGAGGCAAGAAGGTCTTTACCGAAGCAGCCTGTGTCCAGTGCCACCGCATGAACGGCGAAGGTGGAAAAGTCGGCCCGGACCTCGTTTCCGTGAAACAGAAACAGTCCGAAGGGAAGATGACGCGAGCCGATTTGATTCGGGAAATGCTCGAGCCGTCCTTCAAGATGGAGGACAAGTTCCGCACCCACGTCATTCTCACCGACGAAGGCAATGTCTATTCGGGGGTCATCGCCGAAGAGACCGAAGATACGATCACACTGGTCGACAATCCCCTGCAAAAAGGGAAAAAGATCGTCGTCGAAAAGGACGCCATCGAACAGGAGAAGATTTCTCCCATTTCACTGATGCCCGAAGGCCTGCTCAATACGTTCACCAAAGAGGAGATTCTGGACCTGATGGCGTTCCTCGAGTCGGCGGGCAACCCCAACGACGACCGGTTTGCGAGTCGCTCCCGGACCGAGTGATGCGGTCCTTACAGGCTTTCCACCAGACGACTCGCTCGACGGACCGCCTACCCGATGGCGCCCGGCATCCCCCCGCTGGAAGCCGAACCGATATGCTAGGCGGCATCCGCCGGTTCCACCACAACTGCGGTGCCATATGCGTAGAGTTCGGCGGCACTTTCCGTTATAGCACTCGTGGTGAAGCGGACGTTGATGACGGCATTGGCTCCCAATTCCTGAGCCTGTCCCAACATTCTTTCCAACGCTTGTCGCCGAGACTCGGTCAACAACTCGGTGTAACCCTTCAATTCGCCCCCCACAAGATTCTTCAGCCCGGCCGCAATGTCCCGGCCTACGTGCTTGGCTCGCACCGTGTTGCCCTGCACGAGCCCCTTCAGCGCCACAATGCGATATCCGACCACCGTTTCAGTGTTGGTGACGATCATCCCGAGAGTCTCCCTTATTCAAGACATAAAGCAACCACAGCATCTTTCAGGCCTCGCCTGGAAGCCCGACAACCATTCGTCAAGAAACCCGATGCTTGCAACGAGTGCACCGACCGACCCGCTCAAACACAGACCATACCCTATCAAACCTGAGTCGAGGTGCAACTTGGGTCATGCCCTTCCCGATGGAGTCGCGGAAGAAAGAAGGGGTGAGGGGTGAGGTGTGAGGGGTGAGGGGTGAGGAGTGAAGGAAGAAGGTGTCGAGGTTTCGGCTCTCCATTCCCCACTCGTACTCGTACTCGTAATCGTAATCGTACTCGTAATCGTACTCGCACTCCTAATCACAGCCGCTTTGACCTGTCGGTGGCTTCGAACCTATGCTCCGTCACGCTGGAAATCCTGGCCTACGGCGTCGAGATAGGGAAGTCGAAGGAGAAGAGTGAGTCACATTCTTGCCGGCACTTCTCGTTTTGCAACTTTCATGGCTCCCCACCCTTCCCCCTCACCCCTCACCCCTCACACCTCAC
>JALSIV010000452.1 GCA_026989685.1 Pirellulaceae bacterium
GGTGGTGGCGTGGGTGGCGGCGGCACCGGCGGCGGAACGGGCTTCGCCGGCGGCGGAGCCGGTTTGGTCGGCGGTTACATCGGCCTGCTGCAGCAGTTGCAGCAGATTCGCAATACCGAAGAGAGTTTGGGACAGCAGCTCCGTACGTTGGCCTTGTTGGAGTCGTACCTTGACGCCGGGTTCATCGACTTGGTGCAGGTGGATCAGTTCCGCCAGAGCGTGGAGACCGAGCGGGCCAACCTCCTGCAAGCGCGCAATGGCTTGCAAAACGCGATTGAGGCTTATTTGATTGGGACGATTGGGCTGCCGCCCAACGTGCCCGTTCGCCTCGATGACTCCATGATTCAGCCGCTGCGGTTCATCGATCCGGCGATGAGTGCAATTCAGAACCGCATTCTCGATTTGCAGCAAAGGCTGGGTGAGTTGCCGATGGAGTTCCAGCCTGACGAACTGCGCCAGTTGATGGACGCCGGTGGCCAGCAACGTGAGCGGCTGGTGGCCATGATTCCCGTCGTCGAAGCCGATTTGCGTAAGGTCGATGAACTCACCGATCACCGCAAGTCTACCATGACACCTCAAGAACAGCAGATTTTCGACCGGGATATGGAGTTCGAAAAGGGAAAATACTCGGAGCTTACGCAGCGCATCGAGAAAACGGCGGTGGAACTGCAGGCCATCAGTGCGCAGCTCGAGCAGGGCAAACGACTCGAGGCGCGAGATGCCTTGGTGGATTGGCTAGCCAACCTGCTGCGGACCACGCAGGAACTGTCCTTGGTGCAGGCTCGCGCGAGACTGGAGACGATCGTCGTGGATCCGATCACGCTCGATCCGCACGACGCCTTTCGAATCGCGTTATCCAACCGGTACGACATCATGAATGCGCGAGCGTCGCTGGTGGATACCTGGCGGCTGATTCAGTTCAACGCTGATCGCTTGCAGGCCGGGCTCGATGTCGTCATCAACGGCGATATGTCCACCGTCGGCAACAACGCGGCCAAGTTCCGAGCACCCACGGGCCAGCTTTCGGTGTCCCTGCGATTCGACGCTCCGTTCACGCGGCTGCTCGAGCGGAACAACTACCGCCAGGCGCTGATCGACTACCAGAGGGCCCGCCGGGGCTTCATCACTTCCCTCGACTCGGTCAATCTGGGCCTGCGGAATCTGTTGCGGAATATGGAGCAGCTTCGAGTGAATCTCGAAATCCAACGCCGAGCCGTGGCCATCTCGATCCGCCGCGTCGATGTGACGGCGGAAGAACTGCAGCGTCCCCCTGAACCGACGGTGGCAGGGCAGGGCCCACAATTCGGCCCGACGGCCGCCGTCAACTCGCTCACCGCTCTGTCCGACTTGCGCAACACGCTGAACAACTTCATGAGCGTGTGGCTCAACTACTACGCCGGCCGCATGAGGCTGGCCCGGGAGCTGGGCACAATGCAGCTCGACGAAAACGGCGCCTGGATCGAGATTCCAGTGGAAGCGCCCGCCGACGCCGATCCGGTCGAGCTTCTACCGCCGGTGGCGCCCGAGCCGGAACAGACGGCCATGACGTACGGGCCGGTTCGGCGCTGAGGGAGGGGGTGGCGGATACGGCCAGCCGTTTCCCAGTAGAGGCTGGGTTTGTAACATCTGCGCGCCGTGCGCACATTCTCCACTGGCTTTCGGTTGTCACCACCACCCCTACCGTCTCCGGTCTCCCGCCTCCAGCCTTGCGGGCGAAGCCCGCGTTGGCACGTCACTCGCGCCCTCCCCGGTCGTCCACCGTGGCGTCGCCGCCCGGCGGCTCCTCCACGCGCGGCTGCCTCGCGTCCACCGCCGCTCCCCCCACTTTTTTTCATTTGGGTAGGTCGGTTTGCCCGGGAGTGGTGTTAAACTGGAAGGATGTTCCTTCTGCTGAACTTCCGCTTGAATCAGACCGTAGAGCCGGTGTAGTGCCGCGTAGGCGGTACTCGGCCAGATTCCTCGTTTTCCAGGTGACTCTCGATCATGGCGACCACAGCTCCCCAACCCAAGTCCGCTGACATCGTGGCATCTCCGGCCGGCCCGATCCCGTCGGAAAGCAAGGCGGTGCCCCCCGCCCGCTCCGGTGGCGGCGGTTGGTGGATTGGGCTGTCCATCGGAACGGTGGTGCTGATCGGCATTGTCATCGGCGCCGTGTTTTGGATGCGCAGCGTCATGGGAAATACGGACAAGGAGAAACTCAAGCTATTCACGGTGGCCAAAGGCCCGCTGCTGGTAACCGTCACCGAAGACGGCAACCTCGAAAGTGCCCAGAATGTGGAAATCAAGTCGCGCGTGGAAGGAACCACCACGATTCTGAAGATCGTGGAAGACGGCAGTCGCGTGAAGAAGGGCGATGTGCTGGTCGAACTCGATTCGGCGCAACTCGAAGAGCAGATCACCCAGCAACGGATCGCCGTCAACCGGGCGGAAGCGACGATGGTCCAGGCCGAAAAGGACCTGCAAGTCGCTATTATCTCCAAGCAAGAGTATGCCGAAGGCACCTTCCGCCAGCAATTGCAGGACGCCGAAGCCCAGATCACCATCGCCCTGGAAAACTTGCGGACCGCCGAGAACACGCTGGCTCATACTGAACGCATGTTTCGAAAGGGATACGTCAGCAAATTGCAATTGGAAAGCCAGCAGTTCGCGGTGAAGACGGCCAAACTCAATCTGGCCTCGGCCGAGACGGCCAAAGAAGTGCTGGTGAAATACACCAAGCCGAAGATGCTCGAGGACCTGCAGGCTCAGATCGACGCGGCGCGGACTCGAGCCTCTTCCGAAAAGGAAGCCTACGAGTTGGAGTTGGCCAAGCTGAAGCGGCTGGAGGAACAGCTCAAACACTGCACCATCACGGCCCCTCAGGACGGCATGGTCGTCTATGCCAATGAACGCAGCGGCCGATTCGGCAGCCAGCAGGGGGTGCAGATCGAGGAAGGGGCTTCGGTGCGGGAACGGCAGACCATTTTGCGGCTCCCTGATCTCTCGCGCATGCAGGTGAAGGTCAACGTGCATGAGTCGAAAGTGGAGGATCTGGCGGTCGACATGGAAGCTCGAGTCAAAGTGCAGGATCGTGTTTTCTTCGGCCGGATCGTCTCGATTGCCTCCCAACCGGAACCGACCAGTTGGTTCTCCGGCAATATCAAGGAATATGCCACGATTGTTCGTATCGATGGAGAACCGGAAAACCTCAAGCCGGGAATGACGGCCGAAGTGGTGATCAAGGTGGCTGAACTCGAGAACGTGACGACCGTTCCCGTATCGGCCGTGGTGGAGAAGGGTGGGAAGTACTATTGCTGGGTTTATACGCCGCGAGGCGTCCAGCGGCGGGAGCTGCGGCTGGGCATGACCAACGACGAATACGTCGAGGTGAAGGACGGCGTGGAAGTCGGCGACCGCGTGATTCGCAATCCGCTGAGTGTGGTTCCCGAATCGCAGCAGGCGGAACTCGACGGGGTCAAGAAGTCGGAGGACGGCAAGGGCTTCGGTGGTGGTTCCGGCAAACGCCCGCCGGGAGCCCCGGGAGAAACCCGACGCCCCGGCGGCGGCAAGAAGTCGGGCCGCAAGATGGACTTCAAGCAACTCGACAAGGACGGTGACGGAGTGATCACCCGCGAGGAACTTCCCGAGCCCATGCGACCGTTTTTCGACCGGATGGACACCAACCAGGATGGCAAGATCGACGCCGAGGAGCAGGAAGCCATTCGCAAGCGGCGAGCCGGCGCGTCGGGGAAACGAGGCGGCGGCAGTTCCGGCGGAGGCGGTGGAGCCAATCGCCTGCTGCAGTATGACAAGGACGGAGACGGCAAGATCAGTAAAGAAGAGGCTCCCTCATGGATGCAGGGGATGTTTGGTCGGCTCGACGGCAACGGAGACGGCTTGATCGATCAGTCGGAGATGGAAGCGATGCGTCGCCGCGCGAAGAAACGCTAACCGTGCCGGTCTCTGTTCGCCCGCAAGGCTGGAGGCGGGAGACCGGAGGCCGTAGGGGTGGTGACAACCGAAAGCCGGTGCAGGATGCACCCGCGGCGCGCAGATGTTGCGAAATTCAGACTCGATCCTGACCGAAGTTCACACTGAAAACAAACGATTACCGCCATGTGGAAGAGGCTCATACGGACTTTTCGTCTGGGGATCTACAGCCTGTTGCTGCACAAGCTCCGTTCGGGGCTGGCCGTGCTCGGTATCTTCATCGGCATTGTGGCGGTGATCTGGTTGGTGGCCATCGGCGAAGGCGTCAGCTACCAGGCCCAAAAGCAGATCGAGCAGTTGGGAGCCACCAACATCATGGTGCGTTCCATCAAGCCGCCGCAAAACTCGTCCGACAGCGGGCGGCGGTCCTTGTTCGTGTCGTACGGCATCCTCAGATCGGACTACCGTCGTTTCATCAGCAACATTCCGTGGCTGAAGCAGATTGTCCCCATGAGGGAAATCCGGCAGGAGGCTCGCTACGACGACCGCAAGAGCGAATGCCGCCTGGTCGGATGCACGGCCGAATACCTGACGCTCAACCACCTGCGGATGCGGCGAGGCCGGTTCCTCACCGATCGAGACGGCAAAGCGCGAGCCAACGTCTGTGTGTTGGGGGATGGACTGGCGCAGCAACTGTTCGGCTTCGAAAATCCCATTGGAAAGTCGGTGCAGCTCGATCGGGATTTCTATGTGGTGGTTGGCCAGACGTTCTACCGCGAGCCGTCGTCGGCCATCGGCGGCAGCCTTTCGGGCCAAGACTACAACATGGATATCTACATCCCGCTAGAAACGCTGCGAGCCCGCATCGGGGACCAGGTTTTCATCAGTCGGTCGGGGAGTCGCGAAGGGGAGGTAGTCGAACTGAGCCAGATCACGATGTCGGTCCACTCGATCGACGAGGTTGAAGAGACGGCGGACATTGTGCGGCGACTTCTCAAGCTGTACCACAAGAACATGGATTATTCCGTCAACGTGCCCATGGACCTGCTCAAGCAGGCCCGTCGCACCCGGATCATGCTCAATATCCTCTGTGTGATCATCGCCGGTATCTCGCTGCTGGTCGGCGGCATCGGCATCATGAACATCATGCTGGCGACCGTTACCGAACGGACCCGCGAAATCGGTATTCGCCGAGCACTGGGGGCCACTCGCCGGGACATCGTTCAGCAGTTCCTTGCCGAAGCCGTTGTGTTGACGGTGGCCGGTGGTGCAAGCGGCGTGATCGTGGGGTATCTATGCGGCCCCGCCATCTCGAGCGCTCGCTGGCTGGCGAAAAAAGTGGCCTCGGACACGATGGCCCAGCTTCCCGAGGTGGTCACTCAACTACAGCCGCGAATCGCCACCTGGTCGGTCGTCGCCTCGCTGGTGATCTCGATCGGCGTGGGCGTGCTGTTCGGCCTTTATCCGGCCGTCCGAGCCGCTCGCATGGATCCGATCGAGGCGCTGCGCCACGAGTAGGCCTGTGACCGGTGTTCGACCGGCGTGGAAAAACCCGCGGAATTCTCGTCGCTGGCCGGTGGAGACACCGGCTGGCGGACGCAACAAAAAAAAGCCGGCCGGTGTCTTGCAGAAACCGGCTGGCTCGTTGTTTGCTCACGCGCCCCGCAAGGCGCTGTGAAAAGGCAGCCTACTTGGCTTCTTCGCTGCCACCATCGCCACCATCGGTGTCACCGCCGGTACTGTCGTCTGCGGGCGCCGGAGTACCACCACCGTTATCCTTCTTGCAGCCAACCGTAACGCCGCCGACCAACGCGAGTGCCAACAGAAGCATCGTCAGTTTTCTCATTGCTACACCAGTTCCTTGTTTCTAAGGACTCCAAAACCACAGAAAAACACATTTGGGTGAGCTACCCGGAAAGCAAGAGCCCTTCGTCGTGTCTCTTTATTCCTGGAAAACCGGGAAACTCGGCGAGTTCCGCAGGTTACGCCCGCTCGGGCCGGGCAGTCCATTGCCCACAGCGCGGACGAGAGTAGAATGTGGGGATCCTGGGTCGCGAATGGGGGCGGCGCGGCTTCCGCGCAGGCCGCAGCGGCAAACGATTGGGGGTGGCGCCCGGCTGCGCGGCCCTTGGAATAAAACACCGCCGGAAATGGCTCTAGTAGGTATCACCATCGAATGTCTGTCAAGCGAGAGGGTGGCGGCGCAAGCAGTACCACTCATGTGGTGGGGTCGGAACGGAGCGAAACGGAGTTGACCGAGGCTCGAGAACCGATCTTGCCGATCGATGAGTTGGTACGGTGTTATCATCGGGCTGTTTACGCTTATGCCTATCGCTTAACCGGCCGGACGCAAGACGCCGAAGATTTGGCGCAGCAGACGTTCTTGGTGGCACAACAGCATCTGGTTCAGTTGCGCGATCCCGATCGCGCTCGAGGTTGGTTGCTAGCAATAGCCCGCAGCCAGTATTGTCGGCTTTGTCGCCGAAAACGCCCGTTTCTAGCGGACGACGCCGACATTGAACTTGAGCAGTTGGCCGCCGACGGCGATGATGGAATGCGAATTGACGAGGAGCAGCTCCAGGCTGCTCTGAACAAGTTGACACCCGACTACCGAACCGTCGTGCTGATGTACTACATGGAACATCTGAGTTACCGTGAGATCGCTCAGGAGCTGGAGATCCCGATCGGCACGGTAATGAGTCGACTGGCCAGAGCCAAGGCGCAGCTCCGCATCTTGTTGGGGAAGGGGTCAGCATGAGCGGTCGGGGCGGTCGCCAGTCATCGTCGGGGCAGGATCGGGGCGACGGTTCGCCGGTCCGGTGGCAAGAGGCTTTTGAGGTCTATCGTTCGCTGAAGGAAGCAGCCGGCGACTCTTGGGGAAACGACTTGCGAGAACGGCTGGAGGCCGACGAAGACTTACGGATCCGGTTTGAATCTCGTTGCCGCTGGGATGCCAAGTTGCAGCAAGTTCTCGGAGAAGTGGCTGTGCCGGCGGATCTCGAGGAACGGCTGCTGGCGGCGGTCGGCAGCCCTTCCACTGGCCCCGGCAAGCTGACACGTACGCCCCACGGCCGTTCGCGGAAGCCGACGACTCGCCGCCGCTGGCTCGCCGCATTGGCAATGGCCGCCACCGTTTTGCTGGCACTGGGCATTTGGCAGTGGAGCCAACGTCCCCAGCCGAGTTGGACAGCCGCCGAATTGGCCACGCGGTCCCAGCAGTGGCTCGAACAACTGCCGGATGACGGCTGGGCGACTTTGCAGGATCAGCCTCGAGAGTTTCCGTTGCCGCCAGGTCTCGGCGTTCGGTTTACTCACGTGCAAACGACTCGCTTGGATGGCTCCGAATCGGCCGCATACCGAGGTCGGGTCGCCGGACGATCGAGTCCGGTATACTTGTTCGTGTTGCGGGTCCGACCTGCGAGCCACTTACCGGCCAGTCCGCCGCCCCGACCGCGCACCGCCACCAATGGTTGGTTGGTGGGAAGCTGGCAATCGGAGGCGCTGGTCTACGTAATCCGAGTGCGCGGGACCGAGTCGGACTACCGCCGAGCCATCGGAGCCGACGCACCATTGGCGTTTCGCGATCCCGGTGCGCGGGGG
>JALSIV010000453.1 GCA_026989685.1 Pirellulaceae bacterium
CCGGCTCCATGGGTGGAGGAGGAACCGGAGCCGCCCTGGCCGCGGTTTCATCCGGTGCCCACGCGGCCGGTCTTCGCGCCGCTCCCCGACATGCCCCTTTCCGCGGTCTCCGGGGCGGAGGAGAAGCGATCGGTTCGGCTGCCGATTCGCGCGGTCGAGGAGGCACCGCGCCCGGATCAGTTTCCCAGGAGCTGACGCACGGCCGATTCGATCGAGTCGGCCCGCATGAGGTGTTCGCCGACGAGCATCGCGTCGATACGGGCTTCCTGTAGTTGTCGAACATCGTGGTTCGACCTGATGCCGCTTTCGGCCACCACACGAATGGGATCGGGGATGCGGCGCCGCATCCGCACGGCGTGTTCGATGTCGACTTGGAAGGTCTTGAGATTGCGGTTGTTGATGCCGACGAGGGGGGGATCGAGTTCGAGGACGCGGTCGAGTTGCTGCGGCTCGTAGAGTTCGACCAGGGGGGTCATACCGAGTCGGGTGACGAGGTCGAAGAGTTGGGCCAGTTGGGGATCGGGGAGGCATTCGGCGATGAGCAGGACGGCATCGGCTCCGGCGATCCGAGCGTCGTAGACTTGGCGCGCGTCGATGATAAAGTCCTTCCGCAGCAAGGGAAGGTCGACGGCGCGGCGGACGGCGGCAAGGTCATCGAGGCTGCCTTGAAAGAACTTCCGGTCGGTGAGGACGCTGACGCAGGCCGCTCCGGCTCGTTCATAGCTTCGAGCGATCGCCACGGGATCGAAGGGGGTTCGCATGACGCCGGCGGAGGGACTGGCCTGTTTGACTTCGGCGATGAGCCGGATCGGGGGTGCTTGGAGGGCGTCGAGAAAACCGCGAGGCGGCGGCGCGTCATCGAGTTGCGCGAGAAGTTGTCCGACGGAGCATTCATCGCGTTGCAGCTCCGTTCGCTTGTGCGCTACGATGGTATCGAGAATGGTGGACATGCGAGTTGAAAATCAAACCGGTATTCAGTGGTTGCCCCGTTGTCACGGTGGCGAGTATGAGTATAGGGTCTCAGCCAGTTCATGCCATGTGGCGTACCGGCCCGCTCGGGGAGCGCGCCGTACGCTGGCCCTCGGCAAGTCCACTCGGTGACCCGGGAACGATCGATCGCTGTTCGCTGGTCACCAGGAGACGGGAAGTTCCGCGACGACCTTTCCTTTCCTGATTGCCCTGATCGTGAATTCTCGGGGGACGTCAGCGGGTAGTTCAAACTGAAGAAGTACGTCCGATCGCGATGAGCTGGAAACCGCTTTGATGCTTACTGGTGGATCATTGAACGACGTCTTGAACACGATTCCGGCAAGCTCATTCGGGGCACGTGATTGGAATTCCACACTTCGTGAAACCGACGCGGTTCTTTCCTCAAGGATGTAGAGCGTACGCGGGACGAAGCGAAAGTCAGGTTCAGGCATAGCGATCCGTATTGGAATCAGGAGCGCATGTCCCTTCTTGGGTGTTGACCGAACACGAATCCACTCCGTTCGACTCAGCCCCGGCGAAATACGTAACGTCACCACATGTCGTGGCCGAAATTCATATGGTACAGCATGCGAACCAGTCGGAGCATCGCGGCGCACCTGGCGCACGGCGAATTGGATGACATTGTCGTTGGAGACATCGATAGAATCGATCGCAATGCCTGGATCGGCGACGTCGTCATAGATCGTGATCTCTCGCCTGACGTCAGTCTTGTGAGACGGATCGATTTGAACGACGACTTCGTGAGGCCGAGCCACCCAACCGGCAAGAACTTTCACATCGAGAATTCCGCGGAGAAGAAACTGGCGCCCCGAGGACGACTCGCAGTGGAACTCGACGGTGAACTGTTGGCGTCCCGGGCGAGCCGTAGTATCGACAACGAGTTCCCAGTCAATGGAATGATTCGAGCGTATCGTAGCGGGAGGCCCAGCCAGACCGACGGGGCGGTTGCGCAAGCACCCTCAACCGGGAACAACCTTGATGATGCGAATATCGCGGTCGGTCGGATTGTGAATACGAAAGAACGTCTTGACCTCGGTACCGGCCAGCACCGGTTCCCGGATCATTCGGTGGGCTTGGACAAGGAATGGTGTGCGCTCAGCGGAATTCACCACGGAGACCAGGTAGACGAGGATAGCGCAGCAAAGACAAACGACAACGAAGGACGCCGTTCGCAAGACCGCGAAGAAGATATTATCAGATGGTTGGAGCCCAGGCCGTTGTTGTCGCATGGCGAGATGGCACGTAGAGGGTGGAACAATATGAAGACAGCCGATTGCCTTGTAGACCATGCCGAGCAAACAAGTAGTGGACGACGTCCGCAGGAAAGGGTGATAGCTGAGCGACGGAGTTCGAGGTTTACTGGCGTTGTTTCCTGATTCTGTCCAGCGACTTTCGCCGAGATTCCAATTGTTCGATCCGCTCGGTAAGGTGTTCTAAAAGTCCCGGTGGCGACATGAGCCACAGATGGGGTGCCCCGGCCATGCGCTGGAGGGGAGGCCCGAAGACCGCTTTCCATCGTGTGCGCTGCCGTGGCGTGAGCACTTGCCAGATTTCTGTTTGAACGTATACTTCGAGGCGCCGGGAGAGTTTGACGAGTCGTGTCGAGTAACGGCCGCTCACATCTCGGATTTGCGCACGCTGCGTGTCGGTGAGCCCAAGGGTTTCGCCGAGCGACCCGTTGGCAAGCATTGCGAAGATGCCCTGTCGTATGACGGCGTCTTCCATCACGAAGCGATCCCACGCCGCGCGCTGATGCGGCAGCAACATTTCCCGCCAGAGGTCGTATTTATGGCGCCAGCTACGCTTATTCAGCCGCTCGAATCCGCTCCGGAAATCATCGAGAGTGGCTCGCCCAGTTCGAAAGTCAGCGACGATCCTTGCGACCACTGCCTTGTCCTCGCGGCCGTTCTTCGAAGTACGTAGAGCATCAGTAAAGTCGCGAACCTGGTCCATTTGCAGGTCGATTCGGCCAGTGCGAGAAACGAGTTCAAGCAGGTGTCCGGTTCCGTCGCCCGGGCGACTGGAAAACTGCCCGCACGGTGTAACAACAAACAGGACCGCCGTGTTGAATTCATCAGCGGGATGGCTGTACGATTGGCGTTTCCGCTGCGCGAACCGGGTCTGCCACAAGAAATGCTCGATTGCTGGTGTCCGGTTGATCGGCGCGAGCAAGTTCCTTTCCCGAAGCTGCGATCGCTGTGCCGGCGTGAGCGTTCGCAGCGTCTGTTCGAGCGATTCCCGGTAGGTTCGCTGTGTCTGTTCCGTCACGTGGGCGCGCCATTTCGGGATAGCATCAGCCAACCGGTCGACGTCGGATGAAGAGAGTAACAACAGTTGTCGGAGGTGGCGGCTCGTACGCAGCGCGGCAACGAGTCCAGCAGACACAACGCGATGTCGCACACGAAGCTGGTCAAGCCGCTTTGATTCCTCGGAAGTCAACACCTGATGGACGTCCGAGGTGAATTGTCGGTCGAGCTCGCGCAGAGCAGCAAAAGCGGGCGGGGCGCCTTTCAAACCGGATGTTCCGGAAGGAGTCGCCCGGTGCACCTGGCGCAACACTCTTGTCAAGTCGGCGCGGCGCTGAGCGATCCAGGTTTTCAAGTCGGCCGATGTCTCCACGGACAGATCGAGCTCGTTACAGATATGAGGATCCGCCAAGTGGTCGAGCAGTTCGGTCGATCCGATCGAACCGGCGATCGGAGCGTCGCTTACGGCAAGTCGTACCGACAATCGCCCCCGCTCATCAAGAGTGATTTGTGGCACGATGGGGGGCGAAGATAGAAGGAAGGAATCGATTTCTCGCTCAACACGATCGCGATGCGGTGTGGGAGGTGCTGCACCCTGAATGTGATGCGGGCGTGCCGGGAACGAGCCAGCGAATCCAAGGACCGCATAGAGCACGGTTCTTGCGATATGTCGGCACCGCGTCAAACAAAACCGTGAGTGCTTGTCAGTCATTGGGGCACTCCTTCTTTCCGCGCCGCGATACGACGGAAAACCCATACGACAAGAGGCTCATCCCAACCAGAGCTATTCCAATTCGCCGTATCAGGCGGCGGCCATTTCGGCGCGAACCATGTCGATCGGGCTCCGCCGGGACCGGGTCCTTACGGCCATCGAATCCTGGAGTGGTGCCGGATTGGTCGTCTTCGTTCAAGAACTGTTCATACTCGGCTGTTCCCGGGCGCAGGGTGCGCACGATCTTTCCATCATCATCGGTAAGCAACAAGTCGGGGTGTCGTTTCGTCTGATTGGCCACCGGTGCCGAAAAACGAGTGATTAGGGTCCGGGAAGGCCAAGTGATAGACGCGGCGTCGGGCTTCAAGTCGTGATTTATCTTTACGGAGGACAGCCTTAGATGGTTCGTGGCGACGACCTTGCCACCAGAAAACGTTCGTGATGTTACTCGAAGTGGGACCCAGATGCCGTTGCCGCAGTTCTGGAATTCGTCAAGGTCTACTTCAACGCGGACGTCACGCTGAGCGCTGTGTTGTGTCGCCGGGTAGTGCAACGTCTTTACGGCACGCCGAACCCATAGTCCACGGTTCATGGCGAAATACAGGTCCCACTTCCCGACGTCGGCTCCGCCCAAAGTCTTCCCGGGAAATGCGCAGCTTAGATGGATGCAGTTGTCGTCGCCAACTCGTTCGATTCCCGCGATCTTCACATCTCGAAAACGCCGGACGACTTCGCCCAAGGACAACTCAGAAGACATATCATACGAAAAGACGACGAATAATCTGGCAACCAGTGTTCCAACCGGTATCTGTTCTCCGGAAACGAGTGGTCGGTCGCTTGCCCGGACGTTTTTTCGCAGCTCGCCAGGAGCCAGCTTCGCCTCAAGCCGTTTCGTGTCCTGAATGTGCAGGACCGTCATCCGGTTCGTTTGTCGGTCGATGGCGACCTCTTGCCGGCTTACGATCTTTCCGCTGGTCGCCTTCACGGTCCATTCCAGGAGCCTGCGTTCCCGGTGCCGGTCTTTCCACCATTCATGACGCACGTCGATCTTGTCGCCATAGGGGCTGGGTTCCGAAACATCGGACTCGCAGATGATGTGACAGGTGCGCATCGAGTCGAGCATAGCCTGATGCGCGGCGGCCAATTTGGACGGAGTCCATGTGGTGGGCGGCTGCGCCAAAGCCCAATCGTAGATGGTTGCGAGCAGCAGGCCGACGATGACCATCAGGCGGCGCGCGGCGGAATGCGGAATGCGATGTTGCATTAGAATGCCCTCACGCAAGTCGATCTCAACGATCGATCTGGGGTCGGCATCGGGTACAAGCCGGCCGTGCCGGCTGGCCGCGACGCCGATACGGTGCATGTTTGAGTAGAGCGGGATATGGCGGCCCGCTCCACTAGACGTCCAATCATAACCGACATCGTTTGCGACGGCAAGATGCGCAAGCAGAACGAGTAAGTTACTTGCAAGCATCGCCCTTTACGAAGAAGCAAGGGACGCCATTTTCGGCGCAAGCGCCAACACAGTTGAAGCCGATCTCTTGGCAGAAGTCAAACGGATTCCATGTTAATTTGCAGCGTGGATATACGTTTTGTGAAACACAGAGACAGTTGGGTTGAGGATCGTTGCCGCACGGCGCGGGATTGGCCACGTCGCATTTGTAGAATGGCCACCATGCGGCCATGCCGTACTCAATGCTGGATGACAGCAAGAGCACTGCGAATCCAACAGTGAGGAGAATCTTTGAGAGATCCAAGAAACTAGGCAAACGGATCATCGAGTTGCTCCTTGTGTGAAGGATACGGGGAGAACACATCGGTACGGCGACCAGAGCGAGAAGAACGCAGATGGCCTGCGCTTGAGAGCCCCGAGGGTTGTACGCCTAAGCGTGCGATTCCATGGACAGTAAAGAGGATAAGGTAGTCGTAAGGAGCTACGTAGCGGAAAAACTCGCCATCTTCAAAGTACAACAAAACGGGAGTTGCCGTGCGGAAGGTAGGGTGAGCACCACGCCAATCGATAGTCGTGCACCGCAATTGGGAAAAACGAGTGGAACTGGGAGAAATCGGATGGCCAACTGATATCAGTGTGATGCGAGGCAAGAGATAGGGTACCGCCAAGTATTGTGATTCGAGAAGCCCCAAGAAATCAACGCAGTTCGCACAATTATCGCGTAACAGGACGACCAGTGCCGCGTCGGGCGCGTCGTGTCGGAGGGAGGACCTTGCTACGCGGGGAAAATGCTGTTTTACCCATACGGCGGCTTCGACATCCCGATGGTTTGCCGAAAATATCGAAAACCAATGATGATCCGGGGACAACGGGAACACTAAAACCAGTAGGGCAACAATGAGTAGGATGAGCCGGCGACCGAGACTGAGCGACATGTGATCACGCTTCGAGCCAGTCACGGCCACGAGGGAAGACATGAATACTCCAGACAAGACGAGAAGGTCCACGGCGAGCGCGACCGCCGGATGTATCTGTAACTCACCAAAACAACCACACGCGGCGCGCGAACGCATCAGCGAGGCCACGTTCCAGACAGCGAAGCACGAGAAAAGTGCGACAGTTGCCCAACACGCCCAGCGCAAGGCGAAACCGGAGGTCAGCCAAAATGCAAGAATGACCTGGATGCCGATGAGAACAACCAGGCCGGTCGAAGGAGCCGCCAGCGATTCCTTCCCTTTGAGAATGGCGGAAAGGAGCAAAAGCAATGCGGTTGCGCTCAGGACAAAGTCGCAAAACCACCCAAGCAGACTGCATTCCCCTATGGTGGGGGGGGTGCCGACGGAGCACATCTTCTATCAGGCACGACCATCTTGTGTCCTCCACGAAGAGGAAGAGGCGAACCAAAGAACTTTCATCAATCTACAGGGGGACGCAATAGCTTGTCAAGTTCTTGGTGCGTCTTTGCCAAGCCGGCGATCGCATGATTCCCGATCGTTGCCTGTCGTTCAGTGCCGAAAGTGGCGTTTCCCGGTGAACCACATGGGGATCCGATGGTGCTCGCAGGCGGCGATGACTTCGTCATCCCGCCGGGAGCCGCCCGGTTGCACGATGGCGGCGATGCCGGCTTCCGCCGCGCGTTCGATCGAATCGGGGAAGGGGAAGAAGGCGTCGGAGGCGAGCACGGCGCCGCGGGCCCGCTCCCCCGCCTTCCGCAATGCGATCTCCACCGCATCGACGCGGCTCATCTGCCCCGCGCCGGCGCCCCACAGCGCTTCGTGCCGTCCGACGGCGATCGCGTTCGACTTGAGGAACCGCACCATGGCCCAGGTGAACTCGAGGTCCTGGTCGAGCGGTTCAGGCGGTGCCACCTGTGTGACACGACGCCACTGTGTCACATCATCGGGGTCGACGTCGCCGGTCTGCACCAGGATGCCGCCTTCGATGGCACGCACATGACGCCGGTCGGGCGGTTCGATCATGCGTCCGACCTGGAGCAGCCGGACGTTCTGTTTCCACTTCGGGCGCGTCGTCAAGATACCGACCGCGGCGGCGGAAAAATCGGGCGCCACGATCGCTTCGATGAACTTTTCCGGTTCCG
>JALSIV010000454.1 GCA_026989685.1 Pirellulaceae bacterium
GTTCGACGAGGAGACGCGGCGCTACTATAGCCTGGAAACGCTGTGGGGAGACGCTCGGAAGATTCGCGTCGAGGCCCTATCTCCGAAGCGGTCTGATTGAACCGCAGTCCGCACTGCCTTCCGCATGGTAGGTTTCGCTCGCGCTTGAGGAGCCGCGTGTTGTGAATATTCTGAACGAACTTCGTCGGCGATTCGGCCGATCGATCGAAGAGCTGGACGTGGATCACGCCGCCGCCGTTCAAATGGTCCAGCCGGCTCAAGATGCTCGGTTCGGCGACTACCAAATCAACGCGGCGATGAGTTTGGCCAAACGCTGGAAACGCCCGCCTCGCGAAGTGGCCGCGGAGTTGCTCGATCGGCTGGAACTCGAGCCGATCTGCGACGTGCCCGAGATCGCGGGTCCCGGTTTCATCAATCTGCGTCTTCGCGATGACTGGATCGCCGACCGGATCGTCGAGCTGGCCGCCGATCCCCGGCTCGGAGTCTCCCCTACCTCGGATCCCGAAACCTACGTCATCGATTACTCGTCGCCCAACGTAGCCAAGCCGATGCACGTCGGCCACATCCGCTCCACCGTGATCGGAGACGCCCTCTATCGCATCCTCGGGTTTCTCGGCCACCGCACCATCAGCGACAACCACTTGGGCGACTGGGGCACTCAGTTCGGCATGATCCTGTATGGCTTCAAACACTTCCGCGACGACGAGCGATTCCGGACCGATCCGGTCGCCGAGTTGGCCAGACTCTATCAGGTCGTCAACCGGTTGATCGACTATGAGAAGAAGCGATCCTCATTGCCTCAGTGGGAGACTCGGCTAGGCGACCTGCGGGCCGCGTTGGAAAACGCGGACGCCGAGGGAGGCGACGACAAGAAGGCGAGGAAGCGGCGCCGGCGGCTCCAGCAGGAGATCGAACAGTTGGCCGGCACCATCGAACAGGCTCAGGCGACCATCACTCGAGTCGAATCCGACCGGCAACTGGCGTCACTGCTGGATCACGCTTGCCAACTCGAGTCGGCCGTGTTGACGGAAACGGCGAAGCTCCACGAAGGAGACGAGGAGAACCGCCGCTTGTGGGAGCAGTTCATGCCTCACTGCAAGCAGGCGCTGTCTCGCGTCTACCAGCGGTTGGGAGTCCGTTTCGACTATGAATACGGCGAGAGCTTCTACCACGACGCGCTCGATGCGCTGGTACAGAAGTTATTGGACGACGGTCTGGCGGAAGAGAGCGAAGGAGCGATCTGCATCTTCTTCGACGACTTCGAAACCCCGATGATCGTCCGCAAGCGGGATGGCGCTTTCCTTTACGCGACGACCGATCTGGCCACGATTGCGTTCCGCATGAAGACCTGGCAGCCCGATGCGATCTTGTACGTGGTCGATCACCGCCAGAGCGAGCATTTTTCCAAGTTGTTCGCTGCCGCCCGCAAGATCGGTTACACCGATGTGCGTCTGGTCCACGTGGCTTTTGGCACGGTGCTGGGCGAGGACGGTCGCCCGTTCAAGACTCGATCGGGCGATGTGGTGGGACTCGAGTCGCTGTTGGACGAAGCGGTCGAGCGGGCCTATCAAGTCGTGTCGGCCAACGACGACGCGAAACGAGACGGGGCCGAATTGGACGAACGGGAGCGACGGCACATCGCCGAAGTGGTGGGAATCGGAGCGATCAAGTACGCGGATCTGTCCCACCACCGAACCAGCGACTACGTCTTCAGCTACGATCAGATGTTGGCGCTGGAAGGCAACACGGCCACCTATCTGCAGTACTCGTACGCGCGCATCCGCAGCATCTTCGCCAAGGGCGATTTCGACCCCGAATCGGCCGCTCAAGTGGATCCGTGGCAGTGGGAAGCCCCGATCGAACGCGAATTGGCGCTGCAGCTACTGAGGTTGCCCGAAGCGCTGCAAGATGTGGAAGCCGACTATACGCCTCATCAGCTCACCGGCTATCTCTACGAACTGGCCAATCGGTTCCACAAGTTCTACCAGCAATGTCCGGTGTTGCGGGCGGAGACGGACCGGCTGCGCCGCAGCCGCCTGCTGCTGTGCGAACTGGTGGCTCGCACCATTCGCACCGGACTGCAATTGCTGGGGATCGACGTGGTCGAGCGGATGTAGCCGGCCGTTCAAGCCGACTTTTCCAGTCCGGCATTCTGGTTGAGTTTGTTATAGAGCGTTTTCAAACTGACTCCCAGTTCGGCGGCCGCCTTGGCTTTGCTCCCTTCGTGCCGTTGCAGTGCCTCCCGAATCGCGATCTGCTCGAGTTCGCGCAGGGTCATCGGTCCCAGCCCCTTGGGACGGCTGCGCCGGCTGTCGAAGTGATGCGGCAAATCGTCACGCCGGATCGGCAGGTCGTCCGCCAGGATGGCCGCGTGTTCCACCACGTTGGCCAATTCCCGGACATTGCCCGGCCAACTGTACTGCTGGAGTGCCTCCAGCGCTTCCTGCGAAAAAATGGTGTCACTCGGGGGCACTCCCGGGCGAAACCGGCGGAAGAAGTGTTCGGCCAACAGGGCAATGTCGGAAATGCGGACCCGTAGCGGAGGCAATTCGATCTCGAATGTGTTGATGCGGAACATCAGGTCTTCTCGGAAATCGCCGTCTTGGACCATTTGATCGAGATCGCGATGGGTGGCACAGACGACGCGGACGTCGACCTGGAAGGAATCGTTGTCGCCGACTCGCCGAATCTCGCCGCTCTCCAGCACTCGCAGCAGCTTCGCCTGCATGGCCTTGGGCAGTTCTCCGATCTCGTCCAGGAAGATCGTGCCGCCATCGGCCACTTCGAACAGCCCCGTGCGATTCTCGTTGGCTCCGGTGAACGCCCCTTTGCGGTGACCGAACAACTCGCTCTCGATCAGGGTCTCCGGCAATGCCCCGCAGTTGACGGCCACGAACGGCTTGTCGGCTCGAGGACTCTGATCGTGGACGGCTCGAGCCACCAGCTCTTTTCCGGTTCCCGTTTCACCCAAGACCAAGACGGTCGACGGCGTGGGGGCGACCTTGGCGATCAACTGCCGCACCCGCTCCATCCCCGCACTCTCGCCGATCAGTTGCGACTTGCCGACGACCCGTTCGAGTTGCCGGCGGGCGGCACGAACCTGATTGGTCAACTCCCGTTTCTCGGCGACTCGCTGCAACAGCCCCTTCAGCTCCACCAGTCGGCACGGCTTGGTGAGATAGTCGAACGCGCCTTGGCGAAGGGCTCCCACAGCCGTTTCCAGCGACGACTTCCCGGTCAGAACGACCGCTTCCACGTCGGTATCGATCTCCTTCGCCGCTTCGATCACTTCCAGACCGTGTTTGCCGGGCATGTCGAGGTCGACGATGAGGCAGTCGAACCGCTGCTGCCGGAGCGTGGCCACAGCTTCGTCACCGTCGGCGCAAACGACGACCTGATGTCCCATGCGCGGCAACTCGGTGCGCATCAGCTCCTGCAGCGAGACTTCGTCGTCGGCAAACAAGATTCGCAGCGACTTAGGCGGCTTTCGATTGGCTTTGGCGTTCATGCGGCTTCCGTGCAGTGGTGGAGTTTTCCAATTCCAAGCTGACGATGAACTGGGATCCCTTCCCAGGCCCATCACTCAGCACTTCGATCGTGCCCCCGTGGTCTCGAATGATGCGCGACGTGATGGCCAGCCCCAGACCGGTCCCCTGGCCGCTGTTGCGCTGGGTAAAGAATGCTTCGAACAGGTGTTGCCGAACGTGGTCGGACATCCCGCAACCGTCGTCGGTCACGATAATTCTCGCCTCGTCGCCGTCTCGGCTGACCACCACCTCCACATTCCCGCCCTCTTGAGTGGCTTCCAGCGCATTGGTGACCAGATTCAAAATGACCTGTTTGATTTCCTGGCCGTTCACTTCGGCGATTACCGGCCCGCTACACTCCAGGCGTAAATGCTTCTTCTGGGAACGTGCCGAGTGTTGAACCATGTCGATCACGCCCCGAGCCAACTCGCACAAGTCGGAAGGCACGTGCTGCGTGCTGCCCTTGCGCGAATAATCGAGTAACCGGTCGGTGATCTCTTTGCAGCGAAACGCCTCCTGCTGAATCGTGCGCAGATAGCGCTCGACCGTCTCGATCTCTTCCCACTGGTTGAACTCGGGAGACTGCTCACGCAGCTCGGCCAATCGCATTTCGATCGACTCGGCGCACAGCGCAACCGAGGCCATCGGGTTGTTGATTTCGTGAGCCACTCCGGCAGCCAGTACGCCGACGCTGGCCATCTTCGCGCTGCGCAGCGCCTGTTCCGTCTGCAGCTTGACTCGCCGGTCGAGTGTGTCGCGAACGTGCTGGAACCGGCAAGTCATGTTGTTCATCGCTTGAGCCAGGTCGCCCATTTCGTCATGCGAGCGGACCTGGATCCGGTGGCCGTAGTCACCGCTGGCCACTCGCCTCGACCCCTCCAAAATCGTTTGCAGCGGTCCGAAAACCCAGCGGTACAGGGCGAAGCTGAGCAACACCAGCAACAGCAAGGCGCCCGCGGAAGTCGACCAGACGAGTACGATCAGGCTACGGTACTTGAGCCGTACCTCGTCGCGCAGTTCTTGCATGCGCGTGTGCAGGTAGCTGGGGAGTTCCGTGGCCAACTTGTGCAAGGTATCGAGTTCAGCGATGATCGCGTCGTCGGGAAGCTGCCGCGAAGCCCAGTTGGTCGCCTTGAGCATGTGGTCGATCCGCAGGATCGCCGACTCCATCTCTACCACCGTTTGCCGCTCGCGACGGTTGTCCCCGATCCAAACGGCCACTTGATCGGACGATTCGGCCAACTGCTGCTTGTAGTCCTCCAGGTCGGTACGCACCTTCAGCAGCGCCATCCGGAACCGTTCTTCGTCGATGTGGCGGCGGAACTCCCGCTGGGCGGAGAAATGCTGGAGCGTCCGTTCCTGCCTCCAAAGGTAGCGGAGTTCGCCGGTACTCTGCACCAAAGCGGTCGCTTTGGGCAACTCGGCGGCTCGAAGACTGATCGCTCGCACCAGACCGCGGTAGGCATAGACGCCGTTGACGCCGCTGATCGCCAACAACAAGACGATCACCACCAGCACCACGCCGCTAAAGATCAGTTTCCAGCGAATCGGCCATTGCGCAAACAATGGAGGCCTCCTTGCCGCACCTGCGGGCGTGCGATCAACTGCTCGACGCATCCCTGCTCTGGGCATCCCTGCACCGGTTCTCCATGAATTCGAGCCGCCAGTTTACCAGAGACCCCCTTCAGACTCCAAGACTGTTTTGCACCGCACCGACGCTGCCCCCCTGTTGGCGGACAAACGATCGGGGGCCACTTCATGAGCGTCCCCAGTTGAAAACGCGGCAACTCCGATCCAGCGTCAGCGGCAACTGCGCTACGATCGGTCGGTCGCCTCCTCACTCGGCTCGGGCCGGATACTCAACCCATCGGAAGCTCGCAGCTCGATCCGGTAGACCATCCCTTTCTTCAGCGGCACCGACGGGGCTTCACCATGAGCTGCTCGGATCCCCAGTTCCTTCGCTTTTTTCTCATCCGTGGCAATCGTCCAGAAATCGGCCCAGATCTTCTTTTCCAACTCGCTGGGCGTGCGTGCATCGCCGTAAGCGGCCGGGCGGCTCCCGACCGGATCGAGCGAATATCCCTCCTCGGGCTTCTGCTTGTCGCTGAACAGCCGGCGGAACAGAACCAAAGAAGTGCTGCGGTCGATGGCCGCCGACTCGATGAACCGGTCTTCGAACTTGACGACCCAGCTATCGACATAGATCGTGTCTCCGGTCACGCTGAACCGCCTGGGCTCGCCGATCGGTTTCCCCTGGTCATCGAGTTCGACAAACTCGACTCGCGAAACGACCGTCCCCTTCTCCTCGTCTGGAATCTGATCGATCACGCGCAGTTGGGCGACGCGGCGTCGGACCTTCAGCAACCGCAGGGCCAGGTCGAGTTTCTCGATCTGCTGTTTCTGCTCGGCCACCGTTACCTTCAATTCGGCCACATCGCGCGTAAGCGACTCGACCTGCCGGCGTTTTTGATCGAGTTCCTGTTCGCGCTGCTGCAGTGCCTCTTGCAGTTTGGAAAGCTCAGCCTGAGCTTGATCGAGCGTCTCTTGCCGATGCCGGTACGCCCGATAACCGAGATAACCGGCACCGCCGACGGCCCCCAACACGATCAGCAACAGCAATGTGCGGAGAATCTGGTGAAACAGGCTCAGCGATTCTTTGATTCGGCCCATGATCGATCCGCCATTTTCGAGATTCACGGGAAGATCGCGTCTTCCAGAGCATCAGCCGGCCCGCAAGTCCGCTGCACTTCTCCGGCCGGGTCGGTTGCAACGCGAACCTCCGTCACCGCCTCTTCCACCACCATTGTAGCTTGCGCAAGCCCACGCCACCAACTCACCCTTGCAGAAGCCGGCGGACGGCCGATTCCACGTCCTCCGCCACCATCAGCGATTCGCCGACCAACATGGCATCCACGCCGCCGGCCGCCAGTTGCCGGACGTCCTCGTGGGTGCGGATGCCGCTTTCAGCCACAAAGGTGATCTGTCGAGGAATCCGCTGCCGGAGTCGTATCGTCCGTGGCAAATCGACTTCGAACGACTTCAAATCGCGACTGTTGATACCCACCAATGGCGGCTCGAGTTCCAACACGCGCTCGAGGTTCGCCTCTTCGTACAATTCGACCAGAGGCGTCATCCCCAACTCGCAAATGCGATCATAGAGCTCCTTCAGCAGCGGCTGGCTCAGGCACTCGGCGATCAGCAACACGGCGTCGGCTCCGGCGACCCGAGCTTCCAATACCTGATAGGGATCGATGATGAAGTCTTTGCGAAGAACGGGCAGATCCACTTCGTGACGCACCTGCGTCAGTGTCTCGAGACTTCCCTGGAAGTAGGCCTGGTCGGTCAACACACTGATCGCCGCAGCACCGCCGGCGGCATAGCCGGCGGCGATTTCCTTCGGCCGGAAGTCGGCTCGAATGACGCCCTTGGAAGGGCTGGCCTTCTTGATTTCGGCAATGAGCGCGATGGGAGCGGCTTGGCGGAGGGCTCGGCGAAAGTCGCGGACGGGAGGAGCCGCTTCGAGTTCCCGTTCCAATTGAGACTCTGGACGAGACTGCTTGGCCTCGGCGATTTCCCGTCGCCGATTCGCGACGATCTGCTGAAGAATCGAACTCATGGCACACCGAACGATCAGTGGCGAAAGTGACGGCGACCGGTAAACCACATGGGGATTTCCAGGCGATTGCAGGCTTCGATCACTTCATCGTCTTTCCGCGACCCGCCCGGCTGGATGATGCCGGTGATTCCGGCCTCGGCAGCTCGCTCGATCGAGTCGGGGAACGGGAAAAAGGCGTCCGATGCCAATACCGCCCCGCGCGCTTGATCGCCGGCCTTCTGCAAGGCCAATTCGACGGCATCGACACGACTCATCTGCCCGGCTCCGGCTCCGCACAGGCTCTGTCCCTTGCAGACGGCGATCGCATTCGATTTGAGATGCCGCACGATTTCC
>JALSIV010000455.1 GCA_026989685.1 Pirellulaceae bacterium
CTTGGGACTGGGGATCTGCACGCGATAGACGAAAAACGGCCGGCCGCTGAGGTCGAACACGGTACGCACCAGTGTCTCATCCATCGGCATCGTGTTGTAACCGTAACGCCCGATCCCCGACTTGTCTCCCAGCGCTTCGCGAAACGCCTGCCCCAAGCAGATGCCGATGTCCTCCACCGTGTGGTGATCGTCGACCCGAGTGTCCCCTTCCGCCTTCACCTCGAGATCGAACACGCCGTGATGAGCAAACAACTCGAGCATGTGGTCGAGAAAACCGACGCTGCTGGCAATGGCGGCCCTCCCGGTACCGTCGAGCTGAAGCGAAAGCTCGATTTGAGTCTCTTTCGTCTTCCTCGCAATCGTTGCCGACCGGCTCATGAATTTCCTCGCTTTCCTTCCCGTCTCTCCGCGTCGCCATCTCTCGCTCTCTACGTGTCTCCGTGAGATTCCGCTACACGGATCCGCGCACCACCACACTTCAAATTTCAAATCTCAAATTTCAAATCTCAGATTTCAAATTTCAAATCTCAAATCCCAAATCTCAAATCTCAAATCCCAAATCTCAAATTTCAAATCCCAAATCTCAGATCCCAAGTCTCAGATCCCAAGTCTCAAATTTCAAATTTCAAATCTCAGATTCCACATCTCAGACGATCTCCGCCAACATCGCCAGTAACACGTCCTGCTGCTCGGGCGTCCCCACGCTGATCCGCAGACCGGCGCCCCATCCCTCATACTCCATGTATCGCACCAAGATTCCCCGCTCCTTCAACCCTTCGTACAAAGCGCGGGGCGACCTTTCCGGATGCGTACACCAGACGAAGTTGGCTCGCGACGGCACGATATCGAAACCCAGGTGACTGAGGCGATCGGCCAGCGATTCTCGGAGCGTCACTACCCGAGTGACGTTTTCCGCCAACCATTCCCTGTCCAGAATGGCCGCGGTGGCCGCGGCGATCGAGATCATGTCGCAATTGTACGAGTCCTTCACCTTGGCCAATTCGGCGATCATCGACGGCTGCCCCACCAGGAACCCGAACCGCAGCCCGGCCAACGCGTACGACTTGCTCAACGTGCGCGACACCAGCATCTTCTCGCAGCGAGACACAAGTGACACACAACTGTCTCCTGTGAAGTCGGCGTAGGCTTCGTCGACGATCAGCGGACAAGGCAGCATTTCGGCCAACTCGAGCACGCGATTCGGCTCGATCCAGGTGCCGCTGGGGCTGTTGGGGTTGGGAAGATAGGCCAGCTTGAGGTCGCCGACGGAGCTGCCGAAATCGTCACCGAGTCCCCAGTCCGCCCGAAAAGGGACGGCCTCCCAGCGAGCCCCCTGAATCTCGGCCAGCGTGCGGTACAAAATGTAGCTGGGCGTGGGAAAACGAACCCGCTCCCCTTCCCCCACGAAGGCCCGCGTGCAAATCGTGAGAATGTCGTCACTGCCGTTGCCGCAGAGAATCCAGTCGGAAGGGACCCCGAGTCGGTCCGCAGCGGCCGTGCGGAAGGAAGCTGCCGTCGGGTCGGGATAACGAGTCAACCGCTCGGCGGAAAACTGCCGAATCGCCTCGGCCACTTTGGGCGAAGGCGGAAACGGATTCTCGTTCGTGTTCAACTTGATGAACTTGGCGTGCTGCGGCTGTTCGCCGGGAACATAGCCCGCCATCTTCGCGATGTTCGGTCGCACGTATCGGTTCATGACTGCCGCCGCCGTACCAGGACACTGTCTCGATGAGCCGTCAAGCCCTCCTTTTCCGCCAACAAGCATACCCAGTCGGCTTCGGCATCGAGGCCTTCGGCCGTGTACTCGATCACGCTGTGACTGCGCAGGAAGGATGTCGAAGCCAAACCACTGGCGAACCGAGCCGTCCCGCCGGTGGGCAACACGTGAGACGGTCCCGCGATGTAGTCGCCCAGAGCCACCGGCGTGTGCGGTCCCAAGAAGACGGCACCGGCCGTGGGGATCGTCTCCAGCATGCCGTGAGCATTGGCCGCCTCGATGTGCAGGTGCTCGGGAGCCAACTCGCGAGCCACGCGACACGCGTCCTCTTCGTCCCGAGCCAGCACGAAACGACCGTAAGCTTCCAAGCTGGCTCGCGTCCATTCCGCCCGGTCCAACTCGGCCAGCCTCGCCGTGAGAGCCGATTCCACCCGGTCCAGCACGGTGGACGACCAGGCCACCAAGATGCTGGCGCCGGGCGAATGCTCGGCTTGAGCCAAGAGATCGAGTGCCACCCAGTCGGGATCGGCCGTCTCGTCGGCAATCACCACCACCTCGCTGGGACCGGCGATCGAGTCAATGTCGACGTGACCGAATACCCGCTGCTTGGCCAGCGCTACGAACAGATTGCCCGGACCGACGATCTTGTCGACCGGCTCGATCCCCTCGACTCCGTAAGCCAACGCGGCCACGGCCTGAGCTCCCCCCAGGCGATACACCTCGGCGATCCCCAGCTCATGACAAACCGCCAACACGTC
Organism: Pirellulaceae bacterium; assembly: GCA_026989685.1. Taxonomy (GTDB): domain Bacteria; phylum Planctomycetota; class Planctomycetia; order Pirellulales; family Pirellulaceae; genus S141-3. The sequence goes on from JALSIV010000455.1 coordinate 2,476, forward strand.
GTCGTTTTCCGAACCGTATTTCGTGGGAGGCGCCACGATCGCCAGCTCCCGCACCCCGGCCGCCAAGGCGGGTACCGCCGTCATCAACACCGTCGACGGATAGGCGGCCGCCCCGCCCGGTACGCAGATGCCGACCCGTCGAAGAGGCACATAGCGGTGCTCCAAGCGAATCCCCGGTTCGCGCTCGACCGTCACCGACCGGGGAATCAATTGCCGCTGAAACGCGTCAATGCGGTCCCGAATAGCGCAGACCGCATGCAGAAACGCTGGAGCCGCCGAGCGATGAGCCGCTTGCAGACGCTCCGGAGATACCCGCAACTCCTCGGCCGACAAGTCGCAGCCATCCAGCAATCGAGTATACCGCAATACCGCCTCCACACCCCGCTCGGCCACATCGCGGCAGATTCGCTCGACCACTTGAGCAGGCGAGAGAGCTTCGCCGAACACGTCGATCGTCTTCTGCCGACCCGCGTCGCTGACGATGTCCCCCCGTGGGCTGAGGCGACGGCGGAGTTCCTCCAGTTCTCGAGCGGCAGATCCCGAGCCTGTCTCAATACGTGTTAATGCCAGCGCCATGAACTAACCACCTTTGGATGGAAGAAGCCACCACGTTTGCCGCGCGACATGGCCGAGTCATCCGCTCCGAAGCAGGAAGCCACTTGGCCGTTCCACCGGCGATTCGCGACCCCTGTCCGGCTTGGGAGGACGCCTGCCACCGTTCCTCACAACCTACACGGCTTCCCGCGCCAGCCACAGACCCCATGGGTCAGCTGCTTACGCGGCTTGACGCTTCGACGGCCCCAGATTGAACAAGCCGAAGATCTCTTCTTGAGTCAAGTTGGTGGAGACTCCTGTCGAGGCGTGAGAGAAAATCGCGTCCATCAATTCGCGTTTCTCCTCCAGCACCTCGTGAATCCGCTCCTCGATCGTGCCTTCGGCAATCATCCGCGTCACCGTCACCGGGCCGGCCGCGCCGATCCGGTGAGCCCGGTTGATCGCCTGATCTTCGACGGCCGGGTTCCACCAGCGATCGAATAGAAACACGTAAGTGGCAAACTGCAGATTCAGTCCCACACTCCCCGCACCATAACTCATCAACAGCACGTGCTTACTCGAGTCGCTACGGAACTGTTCGATCACGGCGTCGCGCTGACCGGTGGGAATGCGCCCGTGATATCGGAGAACGCCGAAACGACCCAAGCGTTCTGCGAGACGCTCGAGTGTCTTCACCCACTGGCTGAACACGATGGCTTTCTGCCCGCTGGCAGCTACCTCTTCCATATCGGATGCAAGTTGCTCCGTTTTCGCGCTCTCTCCCGTCGCCGGATCGAAATTGCAGATCTGCTTGAGCCGCAACACGAGCTCGAAGACATGGTGGATCGTGATCTCTTCGCCCATGGCTTCGAGACACAACACACCTTCATCCTCGGCCCGACGATACGTGTCCCATTGCTGAGGTGTCAGTTGGATGCGAGCGTCCCGGTTGAGTTTGGGCGGAAGATCGGTCAGTACGCGGTCCTTGGTCCGACGCAATATGAAATCGCCGCTCGCCGCTCCCAACTGGTGGACGTTCATCTGACTGGAAAGATACCCCGGCAGAAGAAAGTCGAAAATGCCGACCAGATCGTCGGTGCTGTTCTCGACCGGCGTGCCCGTCAGCGCCCAAGCCCGCGTGCGCGGGATCGCTTTGGCCACCCGGTGAGTCGAACTGCGCTGGTTCTTGATGCGTTGCGCTTCGTCCAACACCACCAGATCGAAATGGTTCTCGCCACCCGTCAGCCACTGGTCGTCCCGCAAAACCAATTCGTAATTGGCGATCTTCACCAGGGCACTCGGCTGGTTCCAAATCCACCGTCGGCGAGTCGGCCCACCGCGCACAAGCGCCGTCGGAATCTCCGGTGCCCACAAAGCAAATTCCCGCTGCCAGTTTGTCATCAGGGGCTTGGGACATACCAGCAGCACCCGCTGCACCTCGCGGCGGCGAGCCAGCAAACGAATGGCCGTGATCGCCTGCATCGTCTTCCCCAGTCCCATCTCATCAGCCAGCACGGCCGCATGGCGAGCATACAGGAAAGCGATGCCGTCGAGCTGGTAAGGAAAGGGCTCAAACGGAAAATCAAGTCGCTCAACCTGGAACAACCGTTCCAAAGGCGGCTGCAACAAGAAAAAAAACCGGTCCTCCAAGCGAACCAGATCGCGGGGCGGTCGAATTCTCGTTCGCCGGTGCTTGGGTAACTGCACCCGCCCCCTGTTGTCGGGCCGTCGACGCCCCCCAGCGGCTCTGTGGGGACCGGCCGGCCGAGCAGCCTCGCCAGGCTCGAAATGGCAGGAACGGACGCGGACTGCCGGAAGCCCGACGCGAAACGACAACACGCGCGGCGCCTTCATCGAGCAGTCGAGCGTCACCACCTCCGGCCCCGGATCGCCCATGCCACCGTTCCTCTCCCCCGCGCAGCCGGCTCCCGTCACGCTGCCTGCTGAGCTTCCGACAAAGCCTCGCGAATCCGAACCAACGGCTCCATCAAATCGACATGCCCCCCAAATGAAGGCCATACTTGCCCCAGTACTTCTGCATCCGACTCGTAGCCCGACAGAACCCGCGATCGAACACCACGAACGGGAATGTCCTCAAACCAACCCCGATCCTGCGATTGGCCACTCCCCTGTTGCCCCCCCTCTGATTGGCTAAACACACCCCCTCTCTTTCCAGGCGTGTCTGCCCCCGCTCCAAACCCGGGACAGGCATCGACACCGACCATGCCTGTCCCCGCTGAAACAATGCCTGTCCCCGGTTTCCCAGATTCCTCGCCAGCAACCATGCCTGTCCCTGATTCCTCGCCAGCCTCGGGAACAACGTTGCCTGTCCCAGGTCTTCCAGGTCTTCTATTGAAACGCTGCCTGTCCCAGGCATTTCCACCCCCCCAGATAGGCCCCACACTCGCAGTGGGGTCGTCATCGCTCGGGTCGCGCCACCGCTCACAGACGCAAACGAGGGGATCCTGTAAGTGATGGCGGGCCGGGAGTACCTCTGGACAATCTGTGACCACCGCCAGAGGACGCACCTTGACCTTCTGCAACAGTGCCGGCGCAATGAGCTCACCGTATACATGTGCCGCCAGAGTCGGACCGTACAAAATGGTGTGGGCCCGACTCGCAGTGACCGGCACTGTCGAGTGGAATTCCAGAGGCCGGCCCACCCGATCAATCAGCAGTAGTCCACCCCAGAAACGCAGACGATCGTCCTGACACACTGTCAGGTAGCCTATCGCACGCTGCCCACTTCCGCTCGATCGCATCCGCCAGCCTTTACTCAGACTACCTATCTTGCGCCGAATTGCAGGAGATGCCGCTCCGTTTCCAGTCGGCTGCCCGCCGTCCAACAGCATCGGGCGGGAACCTGGAGCAGCTTTAGCGAATGTAACCGGGCAGATTCGTCGCCTTTCGGTGGGACCATGGGGGCAATTGCTCGACAGAGGCCCAAGATCGGTTATACTGAAGGTCTCGTTTTGATTTCCCGAAACCCCAGCCGCTAGTACCGCACTCGATCTGGAGCCTTCTATGTCGACCGACCAACCCTCTCCCGTGTCGCCGATTTTCCAAATTGACGTCTCAGCGGACGCCACCAATCCAGCCTCGGCCGACTACGACCCGGATCGGGTGATGATCGCGCTGCTCCAACAGATGGTTGCTTCGCAGGAGCGCGAGATTCGGCTGCTGGAAGAAATCCACCAGCAACTCGGCGCTCAACAACGTCAGCAGGCGGCCGACCTCAAGAACTGGAAGGAACGTAATCCCGATTTGGCTCAGTGGTGCCGCTACGCAGCCGAGGCGCTGAGCCGGGTTCAGATCGAATTCCTGGAAAACCTGACCCAGGAGATCCAGGAGAACGAAGAGCATCTGATGGACGGCGAATTCATGTTCCATGAGTTTGTCGACCGGTTCGGGCCCCGGCTGGCCCATCTCAATGGGATGCTCCACGTCCTGGGTCAGTTGGCCGCCGCTCCCGAGACGGGGGAATCCGGCTCACAGTAGGTCGGAGCTAACCAAGGAGCCGCCCGATGGAACTGGTCCAGACCGTGACATCGGACCGCATGCGGCTGGACGGAGCTTGGCAGCTCGCGAGGGGGGAGGCGACCAACGCGGCCATCCTCCTTCACGGCGTCGGCGGCAACTTCTATTCGTCTGGGCTGCTGAGCCACCTATCCAACAGCCTCCACCAACTGGGCTGGTCGGTACTCCGCGCCAATACGCGAGGCCACGATCTGGTCAGCCTTGCCCAGATCGGCGGCCGATTTCGCTGGGAGGGTGCCGCGTTTGAAACGGTATCGCGTTGCGTCCGCGACATCGCCGCATGGCTCGAGTTCCTCCGCGACCGTGGCGTCGGCTGGCCCGTCGTGGTCGGTCACAGCCTCGGCGCGCTCAAGGCGGTCTACGCGGCCGCTCACGACCCTTCGGCTACCCCTCGAGCCATCGTGGCGCTGTCGCCCCCTCGGCTTTCTTACTCGGCGTTCATGGAGGGTCCCGAACGAGAGTCCTTCTCCGAGACGATCAACCGAGCTCAGCAGGCCGTGAGGCAGGGGCGTGCCACCGAGTTGCTCACCGTCAAGACTCCGTTTCCGCTGCTGATCTCTGCCGGGTCGTATCTCGACAAATACGGGCCGGACGAAAACTACAACATCGAGCGGTTTGCGGCATCGGTTCGTTGCCCGGTCCTGTACGTCTACGGGGAAATCGAACTGGCCACGGGAGGCACTCCCTTCGCCAACATCGTCCCATCGCTCCGGAACCTGCCACACCAAGGGCCGCCTCCCGAGTTCGCCACCGTACCGGGAGCCGACCATTTCTACGCGAGCCGCTATTGCGAAGTCTCGTCCGTCGTCACCGCCTGGATGACTTCGAGAGTGAAAGACAGGACGTAGCCATCGGTCGCGAGCAACCTGCCGTACCGATCGTCTATAATGCCTCTGCATCTGCCTGCCCGCTTCCT
>JALSIV010000456.1 GCA_026989685.1 Pirellulaceae bacterium
GCTCACGCCCGATCCTCAGGGATATCGCACCCTGCTGGGCGTGTTCGACTCCGTGGACGATGCGACCCGGGCGATCAGCCGGATCATCGGCGCGGGCATCATTCCCGCGGCGCTGGAGATGATGGATCAGGGCATCATCGAAGCGGTGGAGGCGGCGTTCCATTTCGGTTTTCCCCTCGATGCCGGGGCCGTGCTGTTGATCGAAGTGGACGGCCTGGAGGCCGGCTTGGACCGCCAGCAACAGGATGTGACGCGATTATGTCAGGAGTGCGGTGCGAGGGAAGTGCGAGTGGCCGCCGACGACCGCGAGCGGAAGAGGCTGTGGAAGTGCCGCAAGGAGGCGTTCGGTGCGATCGGCCGGCTGAGTCCCAGCTATTGCACTCAGGACGGCGTCGTTCCGCGTACCCAACTACCGGAGATCCTCGAGCGGATTCGCGCGGCCGGCGAGAAACACCGCCTGCGGATCGTCAATGTGTTTCATGCGGGCGACGGCAACATTCATCCGATCTTGCTGTTTGACGAACGCGACCCGCAGCAGATTCAGCGCGTGCTGCAGGCGAGCCGTGAGATACTCTCGGCCTGCCTCGAATTGGGCGGAAGCGTAACGGGAGAACATGGCATCGGCGTCGAGAAGATCGGCTTCATGCAGGAGATGTTCTCCGAGTCCGATTTGGATGCGATGCACGCGCTGCGGAAGGCTTTCAATCCGAAGGGGCTGCTGAGTCCCGGGAAGATGTTGCCGACAGCCGGCGCTTGCGGCATCGAGCAGACGCATCCCGGCCGCCGGGCCGCGCTGTAACTGCGAAGTCAGGGGGCGAGATACGTTGTGTGTTGTTGGAGGAGATCGACCGGTGACGACGACCGAAACACTGCTTCCTTTGAGCCACACGGTGGAAGTCGAGTCGACGGCCGAACTGGAAGACGCCGTGCGGCAGGCATACCGCGATCGAACTCCCCTTTATCCCATCGGTGGAGGAACCAGTCTCGATTACGGCATGCCGGCTCGTGAGCCCGGTTGGGGCATCGACCTTTCGCGCCACGCCGCGATCGTCGACTATCCGGTTCGCGATCTGACGGTCACGGTCAGCGCGGGGGTGCGCTGGAGCGAATTGCAGCAGACGCTTCGACAAAACAATCAGGAATTGCCACTGGATGTTCCCGATGCCGATCGGGCGACGGTGGGAGGAGTCGTGGCGACCGCGTGGACCGGTCCCCGGCGGTTGGCGTACGGATCGGTACGCGACTATGTGATCGGCATCGAAGCGGTGGACGGCCGGGGAACCCGCTATCGGGGTGGCGGGCGTGTCGTCAAGAATGTCGCGGGTTACGACTTCTGCAAGCTGCTGACCGGATCGCTGGGAACCTTGGGGGTGATCAGCCAGGTCACGTTTCGCGTGAGACCTGCGGCGGAAGCCAGACGCTGGTTGACGATGGAGTTGGAGGATTGGGAGCAGGCGTGGCAGTTGGCCTGCCGCCTGCGCAAGCGGCCGCTGGCTGCCGTGACGATGGGGATCGTGGCCGGACCGGGATGGGCGACCACGGCGTGGGACGATCAGGCGAGCCGTACCGACCGGCTTTTTCGGTTCGGATTGCTGGTGGAAGGACTGGAGCAGGAAGTGGCGGGAGCCGTCGAGAGTGCTCGTCAGGCCGCCGGCGGTGTCGGCCAGTGGCAGGAAGTCGATCAGGAACAAGCCGTCGAGGCGCGTCTCGCCGCACTCACCGCATTTCCTGCCTCGCGCGAGTCGCCGTTGATCATTCGAGCCAAGACGGTCGCCAGCGGTGCCGCCCCGTTCGCTCGAGCCGTGACCGAGCTCGATGCGGCGGCAACCATGTTCTGCGACTTGGGGACCGGTACGGTCGATGTCCGCTTCAGTCAATTTCCGACTCAAGGGCTCTCGGCGACGTTGGTGCGGTCGCTGCAACCGATCGCCGCTCGCTACGGAGGCCACGTTCGCTTGCTGAGGAACGAGTCGGGAGGCGAGATGACTCATCAGGTGGTTTGGAGTGAATTGGGGCTGCCGGTGGAGCTGATGGCGAACGTCAAGCGGGCGTTCGACCCGGCCGATCTGCTCAATCGTGGACGCTTCGTGTGGTGAGGCGGCTTGCAGCGACGAGAAGTCGCTCGCAAGGCGGCATCCGGGAATGAGCTTGCAGGCGGTCGACGACGGTTACAGCAGGGAGATGGAAAAGGGATGAGCGAGTCAGCAGCAGCCGATCCGGGCAGTCGGAATGCAAAGAGTCTTCCCGGGATCGACTATGAGACGTTTCTCAGTTGCGTCCATTGCGGATTGTGTACCGCGAGTTGCCCGACGTACAAAGAGACGTTGGACGAGAACGACAGTCCCCGTGGGCGGATCTACTTGATGCGGGCCGTGGCCGACCAACGTGTCTCGTTGACCCAGGCCATCCAGCACCACCTGGAGCTCTGTCTGGATTGCCGGGCTTGCGAAACGGCCTGCCCTTCGGGAGTGGAGTACGGCAAACTGATCGAGCCGTTCCGCAACCGACAGTTCGAAGTTCCTCGCGATTTCTTCCACCGACAGATCCTATGGAAACTGTTTCCCGATGCACGCCGTCTGGAGCGGGCATTGATTCCCGCTCGCTGGGCGTCCCGTCTGGGAATGATGTGGCTGATTCGTGCCACCGGCCTCTGGAAACTGCTGCCGGCCAAATGGGGACGGATGGTGACGCTGCTACCGCCCTTACGAGCCGTGCCGCCTCTTCCCGGCCGGTTGCCCGCCGAGGGGACGCGCCGTGCGACGGTCGCACTGTTTGTCGGATGTGTCGCCAATGCCATGTTTCGACACGTCCATTGGGCTACGGCACGAGTCCTTCAGGCCAATGGCTGCGACGTCGTTATTCCCCCAGATCAGGCTTGTTGCGGGGCGATCGACTTCCATTCCGGTCGCGACGAGCCGGCTCGCGATCTGGCGGATCGCAACTTGGCAGCACTCGACCGGTCGGACGTCGATGCGATTGTGGTCAATGTGGCCGGCTGTGGCGCCATGATGAAGGAGTACGGTCAGCATTGGCCGGACGACCGACAGCCGGCTCGGGTCGCGTTTGCCAGTAAAGTGCGTGACGTTCATGAGTTCCTGGATGAACTCGGCTGGGAGGCCGAGCTGGGTGAGTTGGCGATTCGGGCAACCTATCACGACGCCTGCCATCTGGCTCACGCCCAGGGAATCCGGGACGCCCCTCGCCGGCTGCTGGAGCAGATTCCCGGCTTGCGGTTGGTGCCGCTGGACGAGTCGGACACGTGTTGCGGCGCTGCCGGAACCTACAACCTGGTGCAAACGGAAATGGCCGACCGATTGGCCGCGAGAAAACTGCGGAACATTCTGCGAACCGGCGCGCGGACGGTCGTCTCCGCCAATGCCGGTTGTACGCTGCAGATCCTGCGCGAGTCACGTCTGCAGGGAACTCGGCTCGACGTCGTTCATCCCATGGAACTGCTCGATCGCAGTATCGCTGCGGCTAGTCGGTGAGGTCCCGCACCAACGTTGCCAACTCCCATCCCAGCAGCACATCGACGATCTCCGGAAGGGATGGACGCTGGTCCGGTTGCCGGTGGAGCATGGCGGCGACCAACTCGGCGATCGGCGGCGGGCAGTCGGTCCGATGATTCAGCAGCTTCCGGCTGATATTTCCGAGACGACCGGAAGAGCCGATCAGTTCGGGACGCTTTCCTGTCAGCAGTTCATAAGCCATCGTGCCCAGACTGTAGACATCGCTTGCGGGGAGACAACGGGGCGACTTTTGCAGGCGCTCGGGAGCCGCATAGGCGGGGGTTCCCATCAGAGCGGCCGTACCGGTCGGCGCGTCGATCGGCCGCACGAATCCCAGGTCGATCAAGGTCGCGTGGCCCGCCTGATTGAGCATGACGTTTTCCGGTTTGACATCGCCGTGGATCCAGCCCGCGTCGTGCAGGGCGCCGATGGCTTCGGCGGTCTGCCGCATCCACCAGATCGCCATGCGAAGCGGGAGAGTCACCGATGCCTCGAGTTGTCGCCGGAGAGTGATTCCCGATAGGAATGGCATGACCAGATAGGGTGTGGGGCCGTCGGTTTGCCAGGCCAGTACGGGCACCACGTGCGGGTGAGAGATCACACTCCCGACCGCTGCCTCGGTTTCCAACATGGCGCGTACCTGGGAACCGACATGCGGGTCGGCCAACTTGACCGCGTAGTCCCCCGCGCGGTCGAGCGGCAGTTCCCGTGGCGCAGCGCGGTACACCGTGGTTCGCCGGCCGCGCCCGAGCACGCCCTGGAGTCGCCAGGGGCCTACGGTGCCGGGTTGTCGAGGGCCGAGAGGAATCGGTGGTGGAGGGGCGAGCAGGGAGAACGGCTGCGCGAGTGTCGTCATGAGAACTCCATGTACCCGAGAAGGAGGCGAGGCGGTACTGAGGACACGGTCATGGCCGCCACGGGGGGCAACGACAGTCATAAGCGAGGCGCTTTAGCCGCTAATGGGAAGAGGCGCCAACTAGAGTATCGGCGCAAGATAGCAAGAAAGTTGAGTGTTTGGCGTTTGGGGGAGAGTAGGAAGAGGGGTGCCGGGCCTGCGGCCGCGATCAGTTGCCCACGAATCTTGCATAGAGGGTCTTGGCCTGGGCCGGGTCTTGAGTTCCTTCGACGATGGCTCGTCCGTCGGCAAAGACGGTAATCTGGTGGCCGTCGGTTTCCAGCCGCACTAGAAAGGGATTGCGGATCACGTTCCCCAGCGGTCGCCACTTCGATTCCAGCTCGTCCAACGACACGGCGGTCGCATTGGGAAATCGAAGTTGGACGGCATTGCGGCCGCAAAGGACGGCGTCTTGCGCGGCGCGCCGGCCATCGGCCCACGGATGCTCTCCTTGATGGCATGGGCAGTTTTCGAAGGGAGCCAGGTTTTGCAGTCCGATCTGTCGGCAGCGGTTCTCCCAAAGATCGAAGACCTGCAGGTAAGGGCTGACGGCGTCGTGTCGCTCGGCCAGGATCTTGATCGCTTCGAGGGATTGGACGGCGGCGATCGTGAGGATGATCGAGGCCGTGATACCGGCGGTGTCGCATGTTTCACCGGCGCCGGCCGGGGGTGGTTCGGGGTAGAGACAGCGAAGGCAGGGTGTGTGGGGGGGGACGATGGTCAACGTCTGGCCGGTGGCACCGAGGCAGCCGCCGTAAATCCAGGGGATCGAATGACGCAGGGAGATGTCGTTGATCAGAAAACGGGTTTCGAAGTTGTCGGTGCCGTCGAGAATCACGTCGACACCTTCGACGAGACGCTCGATGTTGCGCCAGTTGACGTCGATCACCTCGGTTTCGAAGTGGACGGCCGAGTTGATTGCCTTGAGTTTTTCCGCGGCGGCGACCGCTTTGGGAAGCCGTCGCGCCACGTCGTGCTCGTCGTAGAGGACCTGACGTTGTAGATTGTTGAGCTCGACGAAGTCGCGATCGGCCAGCCGGAGTCGGCCGATTCCGGCTCGCGTCAGTGTCTCGGCGATCACGCTGCCGAGCGCCCCGCAGCCCACTATCAGGACTCGAGCCGCATGCAGTTTCTCCTGGCCGTCCAGTCCGATACCGGGAAACTGGATCTGGCGCGCGTAGCGAGCCAGGTGACGAGGAACGGGCTGAGCGGTGTCGGTCACCGTGGAAGATCCTTGGAGGTGTGAGGTGTGAGGTGTGAGGTGTGAGGTGTGAAGTGTGAGGGGTGAGGGGTGAGGTGTGAGGGGTGAGGTGTGAGGGGTGAGGTGTGAGGGGTGAGGTGTGAGGGGTGAAGGAAGTAAGAATGGAACAAGAAAGACCGCAGCGAGTATCTCGCTGCGGTCAATGTAGGTCAGACTGAGCAGCCGTGCCAGGGCCGGCTAATTGCCGCCACCACCACCCTGGTTGTTGTTGTCGAGCGGTTGCGTGGGGCTGGAGCGTCCGGAGACGTCGAACACGGAGACGTCACCAATGGCGGAGAAGAAGGGCAATGCCGTCACTCGTACATAGCGGCGGTCGCCGGAGACGACACCGGTGGCCGACATGATGGTGCCTTCGGGCAGCACGGTGGGGTTGATCCGGAAACCGACTCCACGGCGAAGGGGACGCCGTCGGGCGCCGGCCATCTGCCGTTGTTGCCGTTTGGAATCATCCAGAGAACCGTCGGCCAGCGACTGCGACTCGGCCTGCTTCAGTTGCTGTCGAAGCTGGTCTCGCGAGGCGAGCTGTTGTTGAGCCTTCTGCCATTGTCGCGCCGCGGCGATCATCTCTTCATTGAGTGTCACCTTGCGGCGTCCATCCTCCACGTCGAAGATTACCAGAGCGTCCTTATCGGAAATCGGGATTTGTTTGCGGATCTTCTTACCGTTGCGAGTCTCGATTTCCACGGTGACCGTATCGGCGGCCACATGCCCCCAGATCTTGCGGATTCGGACCCGGTATTCCCCGGGGAACGCTTCGCCGCAGACGTATTCTTCTTTGAATTCCTTGCGAGATGCGTCAGGATTGCCGGAAAACGCATCTCCCACAAGGACGCCTCCGGAAGAGGTCATGGGGTTGAAGAGCGAGCAGATCGTTCCCGCCGGCTCGAGCACCAGCAGATCGACGTCGGCGTCGCCGGTCCAGGTGACGGTCACCTTGCAGTCTCGCCGACGCGCCTCGTCGAACCGCCGAGCCAGTTCCACGGCTTCGACCCGCTTGCCTTCGGCTTTCAGTGATGCGATCAGGGCTCGAGCACTGCGGTCCGCCTGCACTTCCACCTGGCGGAACTTTGCCGGCCATGCCTGCCGCAACACGCCCAAACAGGCCCACGTCAGCGCTTCGCGATCCTCCAGGCGGCGTGCCACGGCCAGGGCATAAGCATAAGGTTGCGGGTCGTAGGGGCGCATGGTGGCCAGATTCTGATAGAGCTGAAACGCTCGGCGGTCGTGCCCCGAACGAGCGAAGTAATGAGCGACTTCTTCCATTCGCTGAGGATCTCCCGCCAAGTCGATGATCGACATCATTGCTCGTTCGATTTCCCGGGGGGAACGCCCGGCCCCTTTCATGGCCAGCCCGATTCCCTCATACATCCACGGTTGCAGGTGACTGTGACGCAACGCCGCCATCAACAGTTTGATCGTTTCGTCGTACTTCTTGTCACTCATCAAATCCATCGCCGTCGCGCGGACTTGCCGGGCGAGGTAGTGACGTTGCGGGCCGGCGAGCTCTTCTCTTGCGGCAAAGAACTCTTCCCAGGTTTGGTTTTTCAAATGGATGGGCGGAGCATCGACCTCCACGGTAGGCCGAGCTTTCACATCTCGGTCGTCTTCGATGCGCAGCACGCCTTCGTCATCGGACTGGACGTCGTCGCTCGAATGAGCCTTCTCTTCGGTCAGCCGCAGTTCGTCTCGCACGACGAACAATCCGCCGCCGCCGCCGAACCCGCCACCGCCGAATCCGCCACCGCCGCCGAATC
>JALSIV010000457.1 GCA_026989685.1 Pirellulaceae bacterium
GCTGGAAAGCCCAGGGCTTTTAACATCTTTACGAGGAGCGGCACGAGTAAATAACCGCCGAAGCCGTGGAGCGAGCGAAGATTGATCTGGCATGAAACCGCCGGATTCTGTAATTCGTAGCACCATGAGTGCTTCGCTGTTGGAACGGAATCCGCTTTCGGAACAAGTTCGGGCGCTGACGGCGCTGGTTGAGCGGTTGCGGCAGGAAGTCTGTGAACTGCGTCGTGAAAACCGCGCGTTGCGGCAAGAAGCAGGCTACTGAAAGAGCATGCATGCCAGGGCTGTTGAGCGTATTGCCAAGCTGCAAGCAGAACTCGATCAGGCCCGGGCCGAGATTCGTCAACTGAAAGCCGAACGTTTCGGCAGACAATCTGAAAAGCAGCCCTCCATCGCTCGCTCCAAGGATCCCGCCGCCCCTCGGCAGAATGCAACTCCCAAGAAGAAGCGCGGGCAGCAACCAGGACGCCCTGCATCCAAGCGAAGAGGCTACTCGCACCCGCCGGCACGTGAAGAATCGATCGACCTGCCCGACCGGGACAAAGTGTGTGCTTGCTGCGGCAAGCCGCTGCAAGACCTCGGCTACAGCGACGATAGCGAACAACTCGAAATCGAAATCACGGTCTATCGCCGCGTCGTTGGCCGCAAGCGTTATCGTCGTACTTGCAACTGTCGGAAACCATCTCGAACCGTCACCGCGCCGATCGCGACCTGCTTCTCCTCAACGGACAGAGACACCTCGGATACTTCCCAGGCAGCATCCACGCCTAACAGCAGTCGGTAGTGTTGCTTGAGTGAACTCATCCCCCATTCTCGCCCATCGCTCCTTGATTCGATACCGGGAACCCACTAAAACTCGTGAAGAGTCATCATTGCTTTGCAGCCTTGGCCGGTTTCTGCCCCTTCATCTGCATCCGGTTCTTCTTTTTCTTTTGTTCCTTGAAGATCTTGAAGCGGGACTTGACGGGGCGGCGCGGAAAGTAGTTGTTGCCGCGGTCGACATCCGCGGTTTCCAGATGGGGATCGAGTATGACCGAGCGGACCGGCTTGGGCCGGATCAACAGCTTCCGCACGCTCTGGCTGTTACGACGCCAGATCTCCGCCGGAATCCTCACCTCCTCCTTGCTGCCATCTTCAAACTCGAGTTCCAGGATCACCGGCATCACCAGGCCGCCCACGTTGTTGATTTCGACGATGTGAAAGTAACGCCGCTGGTCGATCAGCGCTCGCTCTTCCTTCGTCAACCGCTTGAGAAACCGCTGATAGGCGGCTCGGTCGGCCTGGGAAACCTCGTCCTTATCCAGTCGGTCGTAGAAGTCCTTCAGTTCCGGAAAGCGGTCTACCCGCTTGGGGAGCTCGCGATTGCGCTGTTGCGACAGAGTCTCCGGCTGCTGCTGCTTCTCCTCGGTGCGGCGCCGCGCGTTTTCGTCGGGGTCTCCTTTGTCGAGCGTGTAGATTTGCAGGTTCTCGATCAACAAATCGACGTGGTCGGTCGAATAGAACCAGCCCCGCCAAAACCAGTCCAGGTCGACACCCGAAGCATCTTCCATGGTCCGGAAGAAATCGGCCGGCGTCGGCCGTTTGAAGCGCCAGCGCCGAGCATATTCCTTGAACGCATAGTCGAACAACTCGCGCCCCAACACGGTTTCTCTCAGGATGTTGAGCGCCGTGGCCGGCTTGGCATAGGCGTTGTTGCCGAATTGCAAAATGGAATCGGACTGCGTCATGATGGGGACTTGAGCCCGGCTGCGCATGTAGGGAACGATCAGTTTGGGTTCGCCGCGCCGCGAAGGATAATTCTCCTGCCACTCCTGCTCGCTCAGGTATTGCAAAAACGTGTTCAGCCCTTCATCCATCCAGGTCCACTGCCGCTCGTCGCTGTTGACGATCATCGGAAAGTAGTTGTGCCCCACTTCGTGGATAATGACCGAGATCAACGCGTACTTCGTGCGCTCGGGATAGGTGCCGTCCGGCTCGGGGCGAGGCCCGTTGAAGCAGATCATCGGGTATTCCATGCCGCCGACCGGTCCGTTGACCGAAATGGCCACCGGATAGGGATACGGAAAGGTGTAGCGGGAATAGACGTTGAGGGTGTGGATGATGGCATGAGTCGAATAGCGACTCCAGAGCGGTTCGCCCTCCTTGGGGTAGAACGACATCGCCAACACCCGGTTTCCCTCGACGTCGTGTCCCTGTGCGTCCCAGATGAACTTGCGCGACGAGGCAAAGGCGAAATCGCGTACTCGGTCCGCCTTGAAGATCCACGTCTTGAGTGTCTTCGAGTGAGATTTCTCATGGGCCTTTGCCTCGTCCGGCGTCACGATAAAGATCGGCTTCTTGGCCGTGCGAGCTTCTTTCAGGCGCCGGCGCTGTTGTTCGGAAAGAACCTGATCGGGATTGAGCAACACTCCGGTAGCCGCCACGACATGGTCGTCGGGAACCGTGATCCGTACCAGGTAGTTGCCCAGCTCCAGCGTGAATTCGCCTCGCCCCAGATACTGCTTGTGCTGCCAGCCCCGGTTGTCGGTGTAAGCCGCCAGTCGAGGAAACCACTGAGCAATCTCGTAGATGTAATTCCCGTCCTCGGGAAAATACTCGTATCCCGTACGACCTCCGATCAGCCGGGCGTCGTTGATCTGGTAGTGCCAACCGATTTCGAAGGAGACGCTCTCACCCGGCGCCAACGGCCGGGGCAATTCGATGCGCATCATCGTCTTGACGATGACATGCGCCAACTCCTTGCCCTGCAAGTCGCGCACGAAGTCGATCTTCACGCCGCCATCGAAGGATTCTCGAGCCACCAATCGACGCAGCGCCCCGACCGACATGCGCTGCATCGAGGGAGCGGTGGCCGTCGTCACCGCATCGGCATCGGGTGCGAAAAGATTCGCGTCGAGTTGCAGCCACAAGTAACGGAGCGTGTCGGGAGAACGATTGGCGTAGCGTATCTGCTCGGTGCCGGTCAACGTCTGTTTCTCGTCGTCGATCCGAACGTCGATCGTATAGTCGACCTGCTGCTGCCAGTAGCCGGGACCTGGAGCTCCCGATGCCGTGCGAAACGCATTGGCCGTCGGCCAGATCTCGTCGAGTTGGCGGAAGACGTCTCGCTGACCATACTTGTCGTTGCGAACTTGAGCGTGCACGGCCGGCCCGATTCCCGTGTAAGCCAACAGCAACAAGGCCGTCAATCGAAGATGAAACGTCATGGCACCCTGGTGTGAATCGTAAGAGGTGAGAAAGCAAGGAACCGCCTGAAGACCCCCATTCCGGGCAGTGGCAGCCGCCGGAATCCTGCAATAGGATCCTTCGATTCGGTCCCCGGCATGAGAATGTGGCCTGTACTACAGAGTCTTGACACAGTCTTTTCGAGCCTGTAACAACCCCCGCCGCGCCGCTTCCCAGCCTCGAGCGTGTTGCTTGCGGCCTGGAGTTTTGTGACAGCCTCTTATTGTAATCGGAGCCGAGCCGGCCGTGCCACCGGCCCGGCGATCCGCCACGGCGGTTCCGCTTGTTCAGTGTCGCCGCGAGCGGCTCTCGACTAGAATGGACCGCTGTCTGCGGAGAGAAAACGCGTCTCGCTAACAGAGGAGAGTACGGTGAACGGTGTCTCTCAGCCACCCTGCCAGTGGCTCACGGCCCTGCCGGTCTACAACGAAGCGTCCCATGTGGCCGAGGTACTGTCACAGGTCGCCCACTACAGCACGGACGTGCTGGTGGTCGACGACGGGTCGACCGACGCCACACCGGAGGTCTTGAGCACCATCGGGGGGATCGAGGTGATTCGGCACTCGAAAAACCGGGGCTACGGCGCCGCCCTGCGATCGGCCTTTCAGTTCGCCGCGGATCGACAATATGAGATCATCGTCACAGTCGACTGCGACGGCCAGCATGAACCCAAGAGAATTCCCGAGTTTGTCCGGGCGTGCGAAACAGTCGATATCGTGTCGGGAAGCCGCTACTTGCAACGATTTCCCGGCGACTCGCAACCACCTCGGGAACGCCGGCAAATCAACGCCATGATCACGGCCGAACTGAATGCCCGGCTAGGCCTCAACCTCACCGATGCCTTTTGCGGCTTCAAGGCCTACCGCGTCGCCGCCCTGCAAACGTTGGAACTCACCGAAGATGGGTACGCCATGCCGCTGGAACTTTGGGTAGAGGCCGTGCGCGCCGGGCTAACGATCGTTGAATTACCGGTGCCCTTGATCTACCTCGAGGAGGAACGCTCGTTCGGTGGTGCCCTCGATCAGTCGGACCAGCGGTTGGCCTACTATCGACGCGTGCTGGACGATGCCATGTCTCGATCATGGCAGGCCGGCGTTCGTGCAATTTGCGGAGGGCCATGTCGGTGACCGGGGCCCTCGTATTGGAAGGTCGGTCCAAGTGGCGGGCTCCCGCGAGAGACGGTGAGACACTGGTCGATCCGCCGATCGGCGGTCTTGCCGACACGATCGCCGCCAATCGCAAACTTGCTTGGCCGATGGATGACCGGCTCGAAGGCATCTCGGCGCGAGAACTGCGTGCGCTGGCTCGCCGCGAACTGTTGGAGGCGGCTTGGAATCATTCGCTGCGGTATCGCGACGTCCATCTGGATCGCCACTCCACCGGACCGCTCATTTTGTCAGGACACCAGCCCGAGTTGGTTCACCTGGGTGTTTGGTTCAAACACTTCGTACTCCACGAGGCAGCTCGCCGCGTCGGTGGCATCGGCATCCATCTCTCCATCGACAACGATACGGCCAAGCGCACCTCGATCATGGTTCCCACTGGTTCTCTCAACCATCCCGGCCTCACCACGCTGGCTTACGACCGCCGTGCCACGGGCATCCCCTATGAAGAGCGCAAGATCGAGGACCGGGCGGCCTGGTCGAGTTTCGGACACCGGGTCGAGCGAGCGATTGAGGGCTTGGTGGATCACCCGATGATCCGGGAGTATTGGCCGCGCGTCCTGCGTCAGTCGACGGAGCGCGTCGGCGAGGCGATTGCGACGGCGCGCCACCAGACAGAGGAGCAGTTCGGGTTGCAGACCCTGGAAACACCGCTCAGTTCCGTCTGCCGCGGCCAGGCGTTTTCCTGGTTCGTGGCGATGATGTTGGCCGACTTCGAATCTCTATGGTCGGCCTATAATCGAGCGTTGCGGGAATACCGAGTCGTCCACCGGCTCAAGAGTTCCCAGCACCCGGCGCCCGATCTCCAGCAGATCGACGAGTGGTGGGAGATTCCCCTGTGGATCTGGACGGCCGATCAGCCGATCCGCCGCCGCTGCTACGTACGACGTGTGGGCAACGACGTGGGGCTCACCGACCGACACGGCCTGGAGTGCCGTATTCCCCAAGGGAAAGAAATCGCATCGTCGGCCGGAGCATCGGCGCTTCACGAGCTCACTTGCCGAGGAATTCGGCTGCGTCCCCGAGCGCTGACCACCACGCTGTACGCCCGGTGGATCGCCGCCGATCTGTTCATTCACGGAATCGGCGGAGCCGCCTATGATGAGGTCACCCATCAGATCGCCAGGGCTTGGTGGGGCGTGCCGGCTCCGACTCTCATGGTGGCCACCGCCACCTTCCGCCTGCCGGTCCCCATTCCCGATGTCTCCTCGGAGGACCTGCGGCGCATCGACCAGCGCCTCCGCGAACTGGAGTTCCATCCAGAGTTGTTTCTTTCGGCGGACCAGGCCGACGCCGACCGTTGGGTGCGCCAGAAGCGTGATTGGATCGCACAAGACCTTCCCCGCGGCCAGCGCAGGGAACGGCACCGCCGCATCGTGGAAGCCAACCGGAAGTTGCAACCGCTGGTCGCTTCGCTGCGAGGCCGATTGCTCGAGGAACGTGAGCGGATCGAGCAGATGCTGCGCCATCGCCAGGTGCTGGCGAGTCGCGAATATGCCTTCTGCCTGTTCCCGGAGCGTTATGCGGAAAAACTCGCCCAAGCCGCACAGATCGAACCCTCCAGGACGGTCGAACCGATGTGCGAGGCGGCTGGTGAGCGGCCACCATGCCGCTGAGCTGCGAATGTGGTACGATTGGTGCCGTCTCCATGCGAGTTTTCTCGGGTGCCTGACCGGCGCCCGGCAGTCAAGGCTAACCAAGACGAGGATCGAGGCTGATGAGGCTGGTACCGTTGAGCGACAAGGTCATTGTCCGTCGACTCGAAGGGGAAGAACAAACGGCGGGCGGTATCGTCCTTCCCGATTCGGCTCGCCAGCAGCCGCAGATCGGCCGCGTCCTGTCGGTGGGAGACGGACGGCGGCTGCCCGACGGCAGCCTGGTTCCCCATCAGGTGCACGAGGGGGAGCGTGTCGTCTTCGAGCGATATGCGGGAAATGAAGTAGAAATCGACGGCGAGAAGCTGTTGATCATGCGAGAAGATGATATCCTGGCAGTACTGGAATCGTAGCGGGCCGTGCCCGCGAGGCTAGCGTCGGTAGGCTGTGAAAGCGGTAGGGTGAATCGCGCGAACCGGCAACCGATGGGCTGCGGCGCATCGCTGTCGGAAACTGGGTACTCAGCGCCGGGCGAATCGCCCCGCGCCTTCGCGACGGTTCGAGATCCGAGGTTGACGTCACACGGCAGCCGCACTCATCGGGAGGAACAGACATGTCGAAACCCCGCCTACTGATCATCCAATTGGTTTGCTTCACTCTCTCTTCGGTGTGGGGAACTGCCGCCGCCCGTGCCGACGAAGCCTTGCGGCGGCAAATCGTCGAAAAGGGCATCCGCTACTTGGAGGAGCAAGGCCAAGCGGAAGACGGTTCCTTCAGCGGATCGACCGGACCGGCCATCACGGCACTGGCGGCCACGGCGCTCATGAAACATGGGAGGTCTCCCGAACATCCGACCGTGGCCCGAGCACTCAAGTACCTGGAGAAGTTCGTCCGCGACGACGGCGGCATCTATGCGGATCAGTCGCTCCACCGGAACTATGAAACCGCGGTCGCCATCCAATGCTTCGTCGAAGCGAACCGGGACGGACGTTATGCCAAAATCATCGACAAGGCCGTCTCATTCCTCAAAGGCATCCAGTGGGACGAAGGAGAGGGCAAGGACCGCACCGACTTTGCCTACGGGGGTTCGGGATACGGCAGCCATAAACGTCCCGACCTCTCCAACACGTCATTCTTCGTCGAATCGTTGCGGGCCGCCGGCGTTCCCGAAGACGACCCGGCCATCCAGCGAGCGCTCGTTTTCATTTCCCGCTGCCAGAACCTGGAAAGCGAGCACAACCGAACGCCGTACGCCGCCAAGAATCCCGACGGAGGTTTCTACTACACGCCGGCTCCAGGGCAGAGCCAGGCGGGCGAGACGGCCAACGGTGGGCTGCGCAGCTACGCATCGATGACCTATGCCGGACTCAAAAGCATGATCTACGCCGGCGTGGGACCGGATGATCCTCGAGTCAAGGCGGCCACCGAGTGGATCCGTA
>JALSIV010000458.1 GCA_026989685.1 Pirellulaceae bacterium
GCAGGATTGGATTTCGTCCAGAATCAGGGCCAGATCGTGTTGGCGGCAGAAGTCTTGCAAGCACTGGAGGTAACTGGGATGAGGGTGAAACGAACCGCCGCCGCCGAGATACGGTTCGGTGATCACGGCGCACAGTCGATCGCCCACTTCGGACCAGATCTCGTCCAGCTCTTGGCGGAACGGGGCCAGATCGGGAGGCCGATGAGCGCTGGCCAGGTCGATACTGGCATCGATGGGGAACGAAATAAAGTGGACGCGAGGATCCCGCTCCTTGTCCTTTTCCGTTCCCGTGACGGCTCCCGCCAATCCCTTCTTGCCGTGGAAGCCGAAGCGGGTTGCCAGCACATGGTCCTTTCCCGCAGTGCGTCGCATCACGCACCACAGCGATTTCTGGATGGCTTCGCTACCGCTGGCGGCCCAGCAGACCTGTTCCATCCGTCCGCCCCCGGGCTGGTTTCTCATGTTCTCCAGCAGCCGTTCCGCCGCCAGCACCTCGAGCGGTGATACGGTGTTGTATGCCGTGAGCGGCACAGCCTTGGCAAAAGGAGCCGAGGCGTCGGCTGTTTGCAGGCCCATCAAGTCGAGCACTTGATCCCACCAGTCGGTCGGATTGTGCCCCAAGTTGGCGACGAGTACGCCCGAGGAGAAGTCGGCCAGCGGCCGATCCTCGGCCGTATAGACGTGCCAGCCTTCGGCTCGAGCCACCACGGCCAGCGACGGCGTGTACGTGCGCAGCGAAAGAGGCTCCACGGCGGCACAGCGACGGCGCCAGTCGTTGGATGCCATTTCGCCCGCGTGTTGGATCGCTTTGTCGGCAGAGTGGTCGGTCATCCGCAGTTTCCTTCACACCGGGGGCGCGTACAGAACTTCGGGAGTCGCGCTGCCCGGCTCGTACAGCACCAGTCCCCCTCGATCATCGTTGACTCGCACGACGCAGTCGGGCCGGCCCGCTGCGTGCCGCTCGAGAATGGCTTCCATTGCTTGTACGGCGGCTACCACCTGCCGGTCGGCGGACAGGTCGTTGTAGGCGAGCGCGTTGACTTGCTCGAGTCGCTCTGCCCGGTCCGCTGCACTCCCGCCGAACTCCACCAAGCCGACTTCCCGGACGAATCGCTCGATCACCTCGATGCCGTAACCACGCTGCGTGCGACGACCATCCGGTTCGGCGAACTCGCCGTTGTAGTGGTTGTTCATCGAGATTTTCAGCTCAAGCGGAGTCTTCCCTTCGACGGTGCACTCGACGCCCCGCTTGCGACTGTGACCGTTCCAGACTCCGTTGTCGAAGCGGAATTGCACCTCTTGCTCGACGTAGCCGGGGAAGTTGTCGGGCGTGACCCAACTGGTGTGAATATCGAATGCGGCGGTCCGACCGTCGTCATACTCGTAGACCAGTCGCAGTTGGGTGGAGTCCCACGTGTCTCCGTCCGCTGGACCGACAATGCCTCGCTGCCCCGAACAACTGATCGTCGTGAGTCGGCCACCGAACGTGAAGTCGATCAGCTTCAGGTAGTGGACGGCCACATAGGTTCCCGGATTGCGCCCCTGGATCCACTCGGCGAACTGGCTCCCGGAGATCTGCTTGGGTTCGAGCAGCGAGCAGTAGCCGTGATTGACATGCTGCAACTGGCCGTCGACCACCAGTGTTCGCAGCTTCTTGTGGTCGGGGTCGAGCAGTTTGTGGTAGACCACTTTGGCGAGCACGCCGTTTTGGCGGGCGATCTGGCAGAGCCGGTCGAGTTGCTCGAGAGAGAGGACCGACGGTTTTTCGATCAGCGTGTGCTTGCCGGCTTGCAGCGCGGCCGCCGCCGCTTCGAAATGCCGGTCGTCGGGCGTGGCCACGCAGACGAAGTCGACGCCGCTGTCGATCAGCTCGGCCACACTGTTCGGTTCGATGAACGAGCGGAACTCGCCCAGTTGGTCGCGCCGCTGGTCGAGATACCGCTGGGCTCGCGAGCCGGTGCGGCTGGCCACGGCGGCCAGGCGGACGTCGAGTAGTCCGCATCGGTGGTCGTAGACCCCCTCTGCTCGCGCCGCTTCGAAGAAAGGGCGGTAGGTTTCGTCGAAGATCATGCCCATGCCCACCATGCCGCCTCGCAGGGGATGGGGCCCGCTTACGTTCTTGACAGGTGCAGTGTTCATGCCGTCCAACATAGCGAACGGTTCGAGGGTTGGCTAGCAAGCGCCGGGGACCTTGCGGGGGAGGGCGAGGCGCCCCAAAATGGCCCCGACGCCGATCGTGTGACAAGACCCGCCGCGTTGGTTTCCGGCCTTGGGCGGTCGCTTGCGGCGCAAAGTTCTGTTTCGGCCTGTTATTCTTTGGAAGAGGCGACGGTGATGGCAGCTCCTTCGGTGATTTTGAGCGGTTTTGCGGACGAGGCGGCGAACCAGAAGACGGCCGAACAGCAGTTCGCGGCGTTTGCCGCATTGGGGCTCGACTATTACAGCATCCGTTTCATCGATGCGGGAAGCGGCGTCAAGAACGTGATGCAGCTCACTCGGTCGGAGATCGGCAAGATCCGCCGCTGGCAGGGCGAGTACGGGCTGAACGTGGCCACGCTGGGGTCACCGATCGGCAAGGTCAAGCTGCTCGATGTGGATGACGGTACGCACAACCGCTATGTGCCGTTCAAGAAGTACCTCGACAAGGAGGTGAAGAAGGCGTGCGAGTTGGCTCACGCGTTCGAAACCAAGCTGATCCGCGGTTTCTCCTTCTATCATCCTCGCGGGACCGATCCGTGGGAGCACTTGCCTCAAGTGGTCGACCAGTTGGGGCAGATTGCCGAACTGTGTCATCGCAGCGATCTGACGTTCGGGCTGGAGGTGGAGGCGAACCTGGTGGGGCAGAACGCCGACTTGTTGGCGGCGATTCACCGTCAGGTCAACCACCCGGCTCTGGTGCTGATTTTCGATGCGGGCAACTTGATCACCCAGGGATTCTCTCACGATGAAGTTTTCGAGCAGTACCTCAAGATGAAGAAGGGTCTGGGATGGCTGCACATCAAGGACTACCGCAATCCGACGCCGATGCAGCGGACGACGGAAGTCGACGAGGAAGCACTCAAGCATTTCGTGCCGGCCGACATGGGGGATAGCGGCCACGAGATGATCCTGCGTGACTTGCGCGACGAGATTCCTCGGTTGGAACGGAAACTCAAACGCCGGGGCATCGCCGGTGTGTTTCTCGACCTGGAGCCTCACGTCAAGGGGGGCGGCCAGTTCGGCGGCTTCAGCGGGCCGGACGGTTTCGGTGTTGCGCTACGCGGTCTGTGCCGAGTGCTCGACTATGTCGGTGTCGGCTATCACCTGCGGGACTTCGACGACATTCGAGTGGCCCGGGGATTTTGAAGCTCGCGTCAGGTCTGCTGTAGAAAATGGAAGACGAATCCCAGGGCGATCTGTGCGAGTAGATAAAGTCCGGCAATCACGAACGACCGTTTGATTTCGATGCCGAAGACGGCCGAGATGGCGATGCCGAGTACGGCCGCGGCGAACAGCGGGGCGACGATGATCGCTCCGATCCCAATCACTACCGCCAGGGCGGCGACGAGGATGCCGGTGATAATCGATGCCACCAAAGCGACGACGAACGCGGTGACGAAACTGATGTCGTCGTCATCGTTGATGACGTTGATGAGCACAACGAGCAGGACCGTATTGATGAGTGCTCCCAGGCATCCCATGGGCGACTCTCCTGCGTGCCGGTTCAATAACTCAGGCCGTTCTTGCGGATATGGATGTACGGCCTTTCTTCATCGAAGCGCCGGCCCTTGCCGGCTCCGGTCAGTTCGACGACGTAAATCACATGATCGCCGGCGCTCACCGAATCGGTGACTCGGCCTTCCAAAAAGCCCAGGCAATCCTCGAGTACGGGCAGGCCGCACGCGGCCCGCGTCACCGACAGACCTTCGAACGCATCGGCATCGGGCTCGAAGCCGCGACCGAAGTGTTTGAGCATCTCCTTTTGGGATTCGCCGAGAATATGCACGACGAGTTGCGGTGACGATTGCAACCACTGATGAAGATAGCGTTTGGAAGCCACGGCCACGGTAAGGGCCGGCGGTTCGAACGCGGCCTGCATCACCCAACTCGCCAACATGCCCGTCGTTCGGCCTTCGCCGTCACCGGCAGTGACGATAAACAGTCCGCTGGGGACCAGCCCCAATACGGGAGCCAAATCGTCCGATGCCGGTGCATTGGCCGGGTCGCTCATGGATGAGTCTCCTTGGTCGTGGGTTTTTGTGGGAATCACATTTCCGACAAGGCGTTCTTTCGGGTAGCCTATTACACGGCGATGGCAATGGAAAGGTCATGGCGAGTCGCCGCGGCGATCCGTGGCGGGGTTGTCGAGAGGGGGCTTGGAGTCGACGAGCGGGAGAGCAGACAATGAGCGAGCAGCGGGTGGCGATTGTGACGGGAGCCGCCGGAGGTATCGGCGAGGCGACGGTTGGCGAGTTGACCAGGCGGGGCTACCGGGTCTCGGCGTGGGACATCAGCCAGTCGGGGTTGGCTCGGTTGCCGGAACAGGTCGATCGCCGGTGCATCGATCTGGGAGATTTCTCCAGTTTGGAGCCTGCCGCTCAACAAGTTGTGCAGCGATTCGGACGAATCGACTTGCTCGTGAACAATGCGATTTTCCGCGACCTGGTGCCGATGACGCGGATTTCGCGGCAGTCGTGGGAAAAGACGCTCAGTATCGGGCTGACGGCCCCCGCATTCTTGTCCCGGTTTGTGGCGGAGGCCATGAAGTCGACCGGTGGCGTGATCGTCAATATTTCCAGCATCATGTCGGGGCGAGCGGGTGGCATCAGCCCGGCTTACGTGGCGGCCAAGGGAGGACTCGATGCGCTGACGTACGAGCTGGCGGCCACCTATGCCTCTTGGAATATTCGCGTCGTGGGAATCCGACCTGGCGCCATTGATACGGCGCTGAGTCGCGACTACGACCCGGCTGGTCAGCCGCGCGAGGACGAGAGTGCCAACGAACTTTTGCGGAGGTGGAGCCAGGATCACATTCCGCTGGGGAAATGGGGACGTCCCGAAGAAGTCGCTCGCGCGATCGCGTGGGTGGCGAGCGACGAGGCGAGCTACCTCACGGGGACGTTGCTCGACGTGGACGGCGGCTGGTCGCACGCTCATTTTCCCGCTTCTTTACGACGAGGCGTGCTGGGGGAATGAGAGTAGCATTGTTGGCGTCGACGATCTTCATGATCGAACTATTCTCTCGACTCCAGCTTCCGAGTCAGCTCTTCATCTTCCAGTTGAGCCGACAGAGCGAGGGCATGTACGATGGGCACTCGAGGCTTCCCCATGTGCCGCGTTTTCTGGCGAAACCGTGGCGGACGCGATGATTCGCCCACTCGCTCATCTGCCAAGGCACGTTTCAGTAGCCGGTTGACAAGCTGGTTGACTGAGCGGGATTCGCAGAACGCACGCCTTTTCAGTTCTCGCGCCAGAGCTTCATCGAATCGCACAGTCAGTCGAGTAGTCGTACCGACATTATAGCATCATGCTATGCGACGTCCTTCACTCTCACCATCGCATTCTCGCTAGACGATCATTACCGATCGGCTCAGCGACGATCCACTACGAGCCGGAGCGCGGGAGGGCTGTCCGACGACGCGGCTTCGGGCAGCGGACATCATCTTCTTATTCGAGAATCACGGATGATTCTTGATATCTTGGTGAGGCGGCGAGGGCTGTGTACCGTCGCCTGGCTTGGAGAGGGGAAGTTGTGTCGAACGTGTACGGAGCCGATTGAACAATTGCGTGATCCGTTGGCGGATCTTGGGTTCGGCTTCCTTTTCCAGAAAGCTCGATCGGGCCGGCCAGGTTTCATAGCCGCCGAGTTCATGTTGCTCGGGAGGCGGCAGATAGCCGCCGTAGCCGTTTGCCAGTTCGATGGTGAAGACGGGATTGCGGCCAAAGGCCTGTTTGATGGCGAGCCCCGTTTCGGCGAACACCTCGCAGGGGATTGCGGCGATCATCGCATCGCCGATGCGAATGGCTTGGAGTCGGAGCGAGACGGTATCGGGGTACTTGGATAGATGGAGGGTCTCTTGAGCGAAAACGGGCGTCCAGGGATGAGGGAACCGGATGCGTCCGTTTTCGGATTTTTTTCGGAGGACGTGATGTGCCCATTCAATGCGTTCGGACGACGGTTTTCTCACGGAGAGCGCCAATTCCGTTTCCAACGCATCGAGTGAAATGTCGCTGCGGTACTGGAGCGGCCGGATGGTGCGGATCGTCTTTTCGGCCAAGGTGCGTCCCGCGATTTTCATCCATTCGAAGGGAGGATAACGCTTGCCGCCACTGCGGATGGCTCCCGTGTTGCCGCTCGTGCCGTTGCTCATCATGCCCACGAACGGCGGGTGGTCGTCGCCGGCTACCAGTTTTTCCTCGAGGGCGCGGGAGTAACAACCGAAGTAGTCGGCGCTCACCATGCCCCGTGCGTAGCCACCGCAATAATGCACGCTGAAATTGCCCAGAACGGCGAGCGGCCGGCCGTCGATGTGCTGCACCGATAAGATCGAGAATTGGGGATCGACCGGGCCCGCCGGGCGAATCGGCTTGCGCGCGGGGACGGCAACCGATGCCACTCGTTCACCGGTTTCACCGAAAGGGTTGGGGCCGACCGAGCCCGGTTCGCAAAGCGTACGACGACATGCCAGGTACTGCGGGTATTCGAACGACGCGAATGCCAGTTTCGCGGGTGACAAATTGGTGTCAGCGCGGGCGACGGCTTCCGCGATTCTCAGGGCCAGATCATGGTGGTAATCGTCGTCGAGCGGTCCAGTGCCGACGTGGATCGCGCGCACGGCGGCGTGCGTGTGCGTCGCTGCAATGAGCACATGATCGGGAGAGATGGTCAAGCGCTGAGAGATCAACCGGCGTGCATGGTCGACGACATCGCGCCCGATCATGCAGGCGTCGCAAATCACGATGGCCAGGCGTGTGTGGCCGTCGTCCAGTACCAGAGCTCGAGCGTAGAGGTGATCGTGAACACCTCGAGCGGGCCCGGGTTTGCTGATGGTTCCGTCGAGTCGGACACCGGGTTTGGGAGTGATGTCGACACTCGCCGCGCCG
>JALSIV010000459.1 GCA_026989685.1 Pirellulaceae bacterium
GAAGAAGGGCGGGATCTCAAGAGGGCTGCCCCGGCGGCGGGGAAAGAGGGCTGCCAAAGCGGCGGGATACCCGTGTCACTTAATCTGGGACTCCTGAGCCCGTTCTGCCTCAAATAATTTGGGACTTACCAGCCGCACGAAGAAAACGTGCGAAAGAGGCAGAATTAGTAGAGAAATATCGTGCCTCGATGCAAAGAGTTTGCGACGATTTGGGCGTCAGAATTGAAATCAACGACTTTGATGACCTTTTGAACGCATTCGAACAAATCACTACGAAGCCAACAAGCACAGAATCAATGGACAGGTGATGTTTCAATCCGGTTTAAGTGAACCTAGTCCATTCAACGATCAAGGCGAAGAAACGATGTTGCACTATCCGCTTGCCGGGAAGTCGCGCGTTTTCGATAGGCAGATGGATGCCGTAGCGTGGTCAGGCTGGAAAGCCTGACCTACGGGAAGTTGCCGACCAATCCGTGCCGTGCCGAACGGTGGTCGGCATGCCCTCGCTCGGCCGCGCCGCTTGAGGCATAGAACAGAGGCCGCCACTCGGCGAGCGGCGGTTGGGTGCGGAATCCGGGATTGAGGTCGCCGGCGGCGACCGGGCGACGCTGGGCGTTCGGTCCCGGGAGGTGCATCGTGTGGGACGGCATCACGAAAGGAGACGCGCTGGGGGACGACCTGGCGCAGATGCGCCACGCGCTCGCCCCAAATCTCTTCCGGCATCCTGGTCCGCTCGACTGGCTCACTCTACCGACGATTCGTGTCGCCGGGCGATCGATCCGAGCACGGTCGATTCGGTTTCGGCCAGGCGGCGGACCACCAGGTACCAGGCCAACAGGACGGTGATGCAGATCAGGCCCAGCGCGATCGCTCCCTCGCGCTGCATGTCGGACTGCAGTTTGACCACCGGAGCCACCGCCGTGTTGTGGGCCTCCTGGATCAGCACCACCAGTCCGCTGTTTCGAGCCGGCTCGCCGCGGCGCCGAGGAAGCTCGACGTCGGCGCAGGCCACGATCCAGGGACGGCGGAAGTCGCGCCCTGTTTCGCGATTGGAAAGAGGATCGACGTAATATCCCTCGCGAGCCTGCCGCACCGCGTTCAGATCGACCCGCAACCCACTCAAGTCGTCCGGTAGTTTTCCTTTCTCGTCGCGCCACCGCGAGTAGAGTGGATGTTGGAGGATGACTCCTTGGAACGGTCCGTCTCGTCCATCGACCAACACGGCGAAGCGGGACTCGGCGGCGTTCCCCTGGTCGAAGAACGAAATGAAACGGCCGATCTCGAACGTCACCGCCAGTACGCCCAGGAATTCACCTGTTTCGCGATCGACGAGAGGGGAGGAGACAGCGACTTTCCAGGTCTTGGTCGCCGTGCTCTTCATCAGCGCTGAGATTTGCGTGCGTTGCAGTCGCTCGGTCGGCCGGGTTCCTCGTGGCAGATCTTCCTGTCCGCCGTGGAAATAGGTTCGCCAGGCGAAATTGTCACCCAACGTCGGCGAGGTCTTCCGATCGAATACGGCGGCCAGTTGCGTTCCGTCGGGACCGCAGACGAACCAACTGGCGACTTGAGGCAACGAGGGGTCCTGCATCCAGGCCTGCAGTTGCCGCTGCAACGGCTGGCGATCACTGTCCGATTCGAACATGGCCAGCCATCGATCGGTTTCGCCGCCGGTGTTCTCTCGTTTTCGCCACGCCTCGAACGCCTGCCGTACATACTCGAGCAACCGCGGGTCGCTGGAACGTCGTTCCACGGCGGAAAAGTATTTCTCCAGGTCGGCAGTGACTCGAGCCGCCACGAACTGCGCCGCGAACTCATTGCTTTTGCGCACTCGCTGAGTCAATGCGGCATCGGCCGATTCCACGGCGCCCCGCATGCCCCGCCAGGCGAAGAGGGCCATGATCAGCACCAGCAGCAGCGGAGCCACTCCTCCCAGCAACAGGAGCGGCCGGCGCCGCCGCTCGGCGGCCCGATGCTCCAGTGCGCTCAGCACCGCCTGGATATTGGCGAACCGCTTCTTCGGGTCCCGCTCGAGGCAACGGGAGACGATCGATGCCAGTCGCTTGTCGATGCCCAGCGAGCGGCGATCGAGTGCCAGCGGCCCGGCATTGGACATCCATTGGCGATACGCTTGCAATCGCTCGGGGAGACCGCTGAGTGTGCGCAGTTTCCGATCCGCGTCCTCGTTCCAATAGGGTGGATGCCCGACCAGGCACGTATAGAGAATCGCACCGAGGCCATACACGTCCCAGCGTACGTCGGGAGTCGCTTCCAGCGACGCCTGTTCCGGTGCCATGTAGAAAAACGTCCCCAGCGCCGGACGTTGTTCTTGAGCCAGCCGCGACTGGCCGAAGTCGCACAGCCGGGGGCGGTGGTCGTGATCGAGCAGCACATTGGCCGGCTTCAGGTCGCAGTGCAGGACGCCTTTGGCGTGAGCGTGTTCCAGGGCTTTGGCCAGTTCCGCGAACAGTTCGGTCGACGCTTCCACCGGCCAGCGACCATGTTTTTTCAGGTCTTCGTCGAGCGAACCGGCTTCCAGAAACTCCATCACGTAGTAGGGCGGATCGGTTTGCCAGCCCACCTTGAGCAACTGCACGATGCGGCGATCGTTGGAGAGCAGCACCAGCTTCTCCACTTCGCTCGACATTCCGGCCCAGGCCAGATCCCGCCGCCGCGCAAAAAACTTGACGGCCACTTGACGACCCGTGTTGGCATCGAGTCCGATCCAGACCTCTCCGTAGGCTCCCTCTCCCAGGAATTCCACCAGATCGATGCCGGGAATCTCGGCCGGCGGGCGTTCGCGAGGAAGGCTCTTCTCGCGCGCCCGCTGCCGTTCGGTGTCCGACTGCGTCTGAGTCCGTTCCGGTTTCATGGCTGTGAGGTCGCTGGTTGCACGTCGACAGTGCTCCACCAAGCCGCCGTCAATAAACTCGTTCGCCCACCAGGCGGTAGACGGACCAGGTGATACCGTCGGGGCCTTCATACGGCTCGACTTTGAGGATGCCCTCGACCGTCACCGGCTGCAGAGTGAAGTTGGTGGTCACTCCTTCCTTCAAGGATACCAGGATGACGCAGTAGGCCAGCCCGCCGGGGCCGAATTTGCACTGAGTGTTTTTTACGAGCGGGAACCGCTGAATCCCCGTCTGCTGAAACACTCCGGCCGCATAGATGAATCCCTTGATGGAAACTCGTTCTCCGTCGAGTTCTCGGACGCGCTGCGTAAGCAAATCGGGTGAGAACTTGCTGTCGAGCTGCATTTTCAATTCCAGGTCGTCGAACGTGATGACGACGGGACGCCGACTGGGCGTCTTCGGTTTGGCCGTATCGGCCGATGACGCTTCCTCCTTTTTCGCCGCTGAAGATGGAGTCGCCGGGGAAGCGGAGGAGGGGGGTGAGTCCTTTTTCGGGTGTGGTTCACTGTCGTGATCCGGGCCGCCGGCATTGCCTGTGGAGGCAGACGGAGCCGTCCGGGGCGAGGAGGCGTCCGATTCGTCCTCGTTTTCCGAGTCACTCGCTGCATCCTGCGAGGCCGGATCGAGGGCGGCAGCCGAGTCGTCTTCCGCGGTGTCCGCCGCAGTGGAATCGGCGACGTGCGGGCCCGTGCTTTCCAGCGTACAGCCCGTGGTGCCCCACGTCAGTGCGAGGAACGGAAGGAAGGCCGCCAGCGATTGCCAGGGAGAGCGGGGTCGAAAACTCATTGGACGTGGTCGGCTTTCAGTTCAAAATATCCAGTGTCGATACCGCCGGGACCTTTCCGCCGCTGAGGTCTCACGCGGAAGATGCCGCCAATGCCGCGTCGTCGCAAGCCATAAGAGACGCCGGTCCCCTCAACGACCTCCACTTCCACCATGTCGTAAACGTTGGGTTGGCCGCCAAAACAGCAGGTCTTGATGTCGGGAACCAAAACGAACGAACGGATGTCTCGGAACCCGCTGACGGCCGGATGGACGTAGCCTCGGATGAAGACCTTTTTCCCCTCCAATTCCCTGGCCGTCGCCGACACCTTTTCTCCTTGCCCCAGCTCCTCCGGAGACGGACGCAGCTCACCGAACGAGACCATCTCGTATCCTTCCGGAATCTGCAAGTTTCCATAGACCACGGCGAAGGTGGGGGCTCCCACCAGCGCGATGGCACCGCCAAGCAGACCGACCAGCGCCAGCCGCGAGCCAGTGAGCTCGTTGGGGTAGCGGCGAATACGGCGCCGTGCCAGCCAGCCCAGGATCACGGTCACGGCGGCGACCACCGTCAAGGCGGGCCAGACCCAGGCGAGCTGCGTGATGATGCCCAAAATGCAGGCCAATACCGCCATCGTACTGACCGAACGATAAATCTCCGATTCATCGCCCCACTCTTCTTCGACCGCATATTCGGTTGCTTCGGTCATGGTCATCGCTGGTGCCCTCAGTGATACGCTCGTCTCGTTGCCGCGTTGCCGGCGAACCCTTGCGGCTCACGGCCACCGTTCCCTTGTCCATTATTGGTTGGTGTCGGTGCCGAACGTCAAGAAGGTCCTGGCCCGGCGGATGGCACCGGGGTCGATCTTCTCCAGCTCCTCCAATCGTTTCTTGGCCTGGGGAAGTGGACAAGCGAGCAGGTAGCTGGCAATGGGAAGCCGGACATAGGTGGTCTTCTCATCTGCCTTACGAAACAGCTCGGCCAACCGATCGATTTGCGACCAGTCTTGCCAGCGAGCCAGATTCGGGATCACCAAATCGGCCACGGCCGGTCGATCGAGCACCAGGCGGAGACTGACCAGCAGGCGCTCCTTGGGAATCAGCTTGGCCGACGTGCCGTGGAACTGGATGGCTTGGATCACCGAGTAGGTTTCCGCATAGTCGGCTTCGGTGTTGGCCAGATAGAGTTCTTCCAGCAGCGGCAGTCCCTCCGCGCCGTTGATGGTCAAATAGCAGGCGGCCAGCGCATCGAGTCCTGCTTTGTCTTTCTTCTCGCTGGACCGCAGCAGTTGTTCCAATAGCGGATTGTCGGCCTTGCTGCCGCAGACGCCCAGCAGCGTGAAGTAGAGCCGCCGACGACTAGCGGGAATGTCCCCGTCGCGAATCCACTCGATCAACTGGTCGTGGTCGAATACTTCCTTGGCCGCCTTCACGGCATCGTAGGGGGCTCGAGCATATTCATCGTAGGCGTCTCGAGCCAGCCAGTCCTCCCGATCTTCGAGGTGTTTCCAGAAGAAAGCCAGGCGCTGGGGACCTTTGGGCGGGAGTTTGGGGAGTGCCTTCACATATTCGATGGCTCGCGGAGTCAGTTTCAGCGGTGTGGACCACATCAATTCGGGCGGATCGACGCCCTGGATCAAGAACCGGTCTCCCGCTTCGGCTTTGCCGTAGTAGAGGAGTTCGATGCGGCGCTGGCCGCGCAAGTGAGATTTCCCCTTGAGTATCTCGTCGATTTGGAACACCACTTTGGTCGGTGTTCCGCTCGCGTCCTTTTTGGCTGGCGGAGCCTGGACGAGCCGAGCGATGACGACAGCGTCCATCGAGGCGATTTCTTCGCTGAGTGTTTGCGAGACGGCCGAGCAGAAGGGGCAGGCCGCGACGACGCTCGAAAGCGACCACGCAATCGTAGCTGCCAGTCCGATGGTACGGATCATGTTGCGATCCTCCTTTGGAAAAACGGTTTCCACGATGGTGCCGCGGGGACGGTCCGGTTCAGTCGGACAGCGCTCGAGCCACATCGGTCCGGTAGGCGGTCCAGGCGGGAAAAATCCCCACGGCAACGGCCAGCACGATCAGGCCGGGGATGATGATCGCCTCACTCGATACTCTCAATACCATATTGTGGCCCCCCCAGGGGAATTCCAGCAAGCGGGGTCCCGGTGCGAAACTGAAGAACCCGACTTCCACTCCCGTCATCTGCTCGACCATGCCGCCGGCCAGCGCGATGAGCGAATGACCGGCGAACCAGCCGAGCATTCCTCCGCCTAGAGCCAGCATAATCGATTCGAGCAGGATAATGGCCATCACGGTCGTTCGTTCGGCCCCCAACGCCCGCATGACGGCGATTTCCCGCTTTCGTTCGCTCATGGAATTGTAGATGCTCACCAGGATGCTGATGCCCGAAACGACGCAGATCATTACGGTGAGGGCCACCAGCAGTTGCTTGATCGGGTTCACGAACACTTCGAACAGACGGAAGATTTCCAGCATGGGCAGCACGGCTTGAGCCGCATCCTCTTCGTCGATCTTGTTCTGCAACCCCATCGTGACCGGTCCGTTGATGGCCCGCACCAACACCGCCGTCACTTCCCGCTGCTCGACCGGAAGGACACGCGGAGGCACATGACTGTGGTCGTGGTGGTCGTGTTCGTGCGCGTGTTCGTCATGCCGGCTCGGTCCAGCTCGGGTGGGAGTCAAACCCGATGTGTCGCCCAGCGGTTTGGCATGATCGTCGAGCAGATAGAATCCCTCCATGTTGATGAATACGGCTCGGTCGTTGGGCGTGCCGGTAGGAGCCAGCACGCCGACGACCGTGAACCGATGGTGGTGGGCCTCCCCCCCCTCCTCCTCGGCGGCTCCGTGACTGGGAGAGAACGTGTCCCCCACCTTCAGTCCGAGACGTCGAGCCGCCACCGCACCGACGACGGCTTCGAAATAGCCGTGTTGTTTGGTGTACCGCCGGAAGTTGCGTCCCGCAGCGAAGCGATACGGCTTGCCTTCGCCGCTTCCGTATCGCAGTTTGGCGAAGAATTCGGGCGTGGTCCCCACCACACGATGCGATCCCACATAGTCTCCCAGGCAGACGGGGATGGCGAATTCGACCAGCCGACCGTAGCGAGTCGGCCGCCCTTTCTCCCAGGCCGCGATCTTCTGATTGATGAAGGGTTGGATCCAGGGACGATAATCCCAGTTTCGCTCGGCCGCTTCCGCCAGAGCGGAAAAGTCGAGGGGCCAATGGGTAAGATGGGCTCCCAGTTCCATGGGCTGCCACAGCGCATCGTGCAGTTCCTTTTGCAAAGAATGCTCGAATGCCCGATCCCGCTGCTGTTGCGGAAGGAACTCGAGATAGTAGTCATAGGGAATGTTCTCCACCGGAGAACTCAAATAGAAGACCGTATTGAGCGTGACCTGCAGCTTTCCACCTTTGGTAGCCGCCACGATCATCTGGTAACCGGTTTGCGTGCTGTTGGAAAAGGACTCGGCGACGATGCCATGGATGGCCAGAATGGCGACGACCATGGTAACACCCAAAGCCATCGAGACCATGGTCAACAGCGACGCCACGCCTCGCTGCTGGATGCTCCGCAGTGCGATCTTCCACAGGCTCATGGCGAGATCCAACCCCTAACGCGGGCTGCGCCCACAAGTGTGAGGTGTGAGGTGTGA
>JALSIV010000460.1 GCA_026989685.1 Pirellulaceae bacterium
GGTCAGCGGAGAAAACGCCGCAGCAGCCCATCGTACGAGTCGACTCGGCGGTCTCGCAAGAAGGGCCAGTGGGTCCGTGCCGTTTCGACCAGCGACGGGTCGATTTCCGCCACGACCAACTGGGGACCCTCGCGGTCGGCTCCTTGCGCCACCACGCGGCCGTACGGGTCGCAGCAGAACGAACTCCCCCAAAATTCGATCGATGCTTCGGCACCGATTCGATTGACGGCCGCCACGAACAATCCATTGGCGATGGCATGGGCGCGCATCGTCGTGATCCAGGCGTCGGTCTGGCTCGATCCCCAGGCTTCTTTCTCTTCGCGAAGCCAGCCGATGGCGGTCGGGTACAGCACGAGTTCGGCGCCACCGAGTGCCAGCAGTCGGGCGACTTCGGGGAACCATTGGTCCCAGCAAACGGCCACGCCGATTCGCCCGGCGCTCGTTTCGAAGACGGGATACCCGCCGTCTCCCGGCGAGAAGTAGAACTTCTCGTGATAGCAGGGATCGTCGGGGATGTGCATCTTGCGGTAGCACCCGAGCAACTCGCCGTCCCGCTCGAATACGACAGCCGTGTTGTGAAACAGTCCGGGGGCGCGCCGTTCGAACAGCGAACCGACCAGCACGACTTCGTGGCGTTGAGCCAGTTGCGCAAGCCGCTGCGAAGTCGGTCCCGGAATCGATTCCGCCTGCGTGAATTGCCGGTGATCCTCACGTTGGCACGGATACCGGCCCATGAACAGCTCGGGGAGGCACACCACATCGGCCTGCCGCGAGGCGGCTTGGGCGATCAGGTCGCTGGCCTGCTCCCAATTGATCCGGGGATCTTCGCTGCACTGCATCTGGGCCAGAGCAACGATAAGGCGTGAGGGGAGAAACCGGGACATGATGGGGCGAGTGAGGTGTTTTCAACGGCGCGTTTAGAGGGGGACGGGGGCTTGTCGCCGGGTTGCCGCGTGCGTCGGGGAGTCTTCGTCGTCGCGAGTGTCGCACTGCAACTGGAACGTGACACTCCATCGGCCTTCCGCGTCGGCTCGGACGGTCCAGTGAGGCATCACCACGACCGACTGGTGGACCAGTTCGAAACCGCCTTCGGAATGACTCACCGTCTCGATGGGAAATGTCCAAAAGCCGGTGGGTTTCGCCATCCGGAAGGAGAACCGCAAACCGAGCCAATCATCGGCGAGCCCCAGGCTGGACTGGTTCTCGAGTTGCAGGCGTGTTCCCAGTTGGCCGATCGGCTGGCGATGTTCATCGAAAAAGTACCGTCCCTCGGCATTAGAGGGCAGTCCCGAGAAATTCCACTCCACCGCGAATTCCCACTCGCGATCTCGCGGGAGTTCCTCGAGCAGATAAGCGATCTCCAACGTGGACGATCCGGCACGCGTGGCGATCCCTTTGGTGATGACAACTTCGTGTCCGTCAACGAGACCCCGCGACTGCAGTTGCACTTGGATATGATCGGGGTTGCGACGGTTCTTCACTTGATAGGGACGCTGAACGAAGTCGCCATATTCGTCGACCTCGACCGCCGCGAGCAAATCGGGTGTGGCTTCTCCCGGGAGGAAGAAGTGGTCGATCAGGCTGTTGCGCTGGTAGGGATCATAGTGCAGGCAGCGCTCCAGTCCCTCTTGTTTGAACACGACCAGATCATGGATGCTGGCGACGCCGTCGGTCTGCTGGCCGGCACCCTGCTCGACCTTGCGGTGGTAGGCTTCCGGTCTGCGAGCCAACGTGGCCAGCACATTGTGCCGGGCCTGTCGGATGTCGAGTTCATACAGAGCCCCGCCGGCGGCCGGGGCGACGTAGGCGCACAGCCGGTCGTTGGACAACTTGATTTCGTGAAACCCGTCGAAATTGAAATCGTCCACCGTGACGTCGACGTGAGGCGAAGGGGGTGGGGCGATCCGATCGAGTTGGTTTTCGGCTTCGATCAGTTGCTGGTAGACGGCATGGCGCAGATGGGGCAGATAAATGCCGCCGAACGCCCCGTGCCAGTAAGCGCAGTTGCACTGGCCCCGATAGAGTGCTTGCTTGGCGGCGAGGGCCGCGGGATGGTTGGGCTGGTCGAGCCTCTGGCAGCGCCGGCTGATTTCCATCATGCGGGCGTACATTTCGTTCGACTCGGGATATTTGACCTTGAAGTTCCGCCAGAAACCGCCCCGGATGAAGGATTGCAGTTGCTGCCAATTCGGTTGCCCCGAGAACTCCTGCTGCAGTTGCTCCAGCAGCGCTTGGCGCTGGGCGGGTAGTGCCCACTCCGTCATTTCCCGATAGCTGGCGTCCGGCAGGTAGATGCGACCGCGCGGCTCACTCCCCCGGCAGGCATCGCTCAAGGTGACCGTCTCGATCCAGTGCCGGTTTTCCTGCAGCATGCGGAAGAACCGTTCCAGCCAACCGTCTCGATAAACGTGGTTGTGCGTGTTGGGCCACGTGCCGAATTTCTCCCCGTCATCGGCGAACACGGCGACGGCTCCGTGACGGCGAGCGTGCATCAGGCCCAGATGGTCCCGCGTCTCTTCCGGTGACGCGAATGGGATCAGGTACCGCAGTCGCTCGCTGCCGGGGAAGACCCGCAACACCCGTCCCTGATCTTCGGTCAGGTAGTAGCCGTCGAGTTGCTCGGGCGCCAAGCCGGCGTTACCGAAGTGGAAGTCGTCCAGCACGGTGTAGGAGATGCCGGCGTCGACGATGTCGCTGGCCAGGGAGGCTTCCCAGACTCGCTCCGGCATCCACATGCCCTGCACTTCGGCGCCCAACCGGCGGTTCAGCCACTGCGAATAGGCGGTGATTTGCCCATGGCGGTCGGCGGCGGGAATCATGGTCAAGATGGGCTCGTAGAACGGACCGCCCAGAATTTCGATCCGGCCCGCGGCCACCAACTGTCCGATCCGGTCGAGGTACTCGGGGTGGTGTTGATCCAGCCACTCCATCAGCGGGCCGCTGGTGTGCAGCGAAATGCGCAGATCGGCAAACGGCTCGAAGACGTTCAGAAACGGTAGATAACTCTCCTGATACGCCTGTTCGAACACGAAGTCGAAATTGCCGACCGGCTGGTGGTTGTGCAGAACGAGGCAGAAGCGGAGCGGTGTAGTCATCTTGCCGGAGTTCTCCCTGTGTAGCGAATGGGCGGTATCCTGGAAGGGGCTCGCCGAGCGAGAGTTGTCTCATCAAGCGAGCGCGCGTGGCCTATTCATCGGAAAACTCTCCGCCAAGAGTGCAGTTTTTCCAGCCTGTTCAGCTTGACAGGCAAAGAGGCGTCCACGGCTCGGGCCGGGCATTCGTTCCACCTCCACCAATCCTCACCTTGGCCGATTTGCGCGATTTCGTCAAAGGGGGAGCCGCCACGATCAGCCGAGTCCGAAGACCTGTTCCATTTGGCGCCGCACCGTTTTGAGTTGTTCGACGCGGCCACCGGCCACTTCGGCGGTCGCCCATCCGCAAAAGCCGATTTCTCGGAGTGCCTTGCGGACGTCTTCCCACGGAAGATCGCCTTCGCCGATCGGCGTGAACTTCCCCAGTTTGCGGCTGAAGCCTTTGACATCGAGTTTCACGCAGCGGCGGCCGAAGGCGCGAATCCATTCGCCGGGTTGTCCGTATTTCCAGTGGTTGCCGATATCGTAGTACATCCCGACCCAGGGACTGTTGAAGCTATCGACAAAGTCGATGAAAGCCTGCGGCGATTGTTCGGGGGGCGCGTCGTGGTCGTAGAACATGCGGTTCCACACGTTTTCGATCAAGATCATCTGGCCCAGTGATGCGGCCAGCGGCAGTAGCCGGCGGATTTCGTTGCGGCAGCGGTCGGCCACTTCGTCGGGCTTTCCGTCCTTGCCGTGGCCGACGACGATCAGCACGCCGCTTCCACCCGCGGCGTGCGAGACTCGCAAACAGTGGGCGATATTGGCTCGCCCCTTGGCGCGCACCGACTCCTCCGGGCTGGTCAGTCGGTCTTTCCAATGAGCGTGATTGATGGCGTTGTGAACGAATACGCCCGTCTCCTGCACGGCGGCCCGCACCTGTTCCGGTCGATACGGCGCGGCCTGGTCGAAGTCGACACCGTCGAACCCGGCTTGCTTGGCCATCCGCAGCCGCTCGGCCAACGTGAGCGGGCGACCATCGGCATCCTTGTCGGCGATCATCCCCAGCTTGCACGACAGCAAGAGGGACTTGTTTTCCGGTGGGCGGACAACGGTGTCGGTACGATCGGCCGCCCGTGCTGAATGGCCGGCGCCGACCAGAGCCGCGCCGGCGGCGGCCGCACCCAGGAACTGTCGGCGGTGGGAGGTATTTCGAGCGGAGTGGGGGGGCTGGGACATGGGCGATTCTCCAAAGCTGCGGAAGGAACGGACAGGTCCTTTCTCAGCATACGCGAACGGCCATCGGCTTGCCACAATCGGTGCGGATTATGTGGGGATCCGCACGTCTCTCCCTTCTTCATCGCGCGCGTCGATGTCGAGGTGTTCGGGATAGAGTCCGTCGCTTCCCAGAATCTGGATCGTCATCTTGCCTTCTTCCTCGAGTTGCGAGAGCTCTTTTCGCTTGCGGTTGTTGAGGTAGGAGGCGACTTCGTCGCAGACGCGCACGGTGACTCGAGCGATCTTGGGTTGTTGGCCGGCCAGCATCAGCATGCGAATCACTTCGATCGCCATGCTTTCGGCCGTCTTCACCAATCCGCGCCCGTTGCAGCAGGGGCAATCGGTGTAGACGCTCCGCTTGAGACTGGGACGGATGCGTTGCCGCGTCATTTCGATGAGGCCGAAGGGGCTGGTCCGCAGGATCTTGGTGCGTGCCCGGTCCCGTCGCATGGCTTCGCGCAGCGCCCGCTCGACGCCTCGCCGGTGTTTTTCCCGGCGCATGTCGATGAAGTCGTTCACGATCACGCCCCCCAGGTCGCGCAGGCGGAGTTGCCGGGCGATTTCGCGGGCCGCGGCCAGGTTGAGCTGATAGGCGGTTTCCTCCGCCGAGTCGTCGGTGCGAAAGCTGCCGCTGTTCACGTCGATCGCCACCAGCGCCTCCGTGGGATCGATGACGATCGAGCCGCCTTCGTCCAGCGGAACTTCGCGACGGTGGATCTGCGCGATTTCGCTTTCCAGTTTGTAGCGGTGGAACAGAGGCTCCTTGCCCTCGTAGCGTTGCAAGCGGCCGACATGGCGCGGCATCACCAACTGCAGAAATTCCTTGGCCCGCTCGTAGGCTTCCTCTTGATCGATGTAGATGGCATCGACGTCGCTGGTGAAGATGTCGCGAATCGTGCGGATGATCATGTCGCTTTCTTCGTAGATATCGACGGGGGCTTCCTGTTTGCGGATGCGGCGCACGATCACTTTCCACAGCCGCAGCAGGTAGGCCAGGTCGCGCGAGAGTTCTTTGCGGGTCCTTCCCTGGCCGGCGGTACGCACGATGAACCCCAGCCCTTTGGGCGGGTTGAGTTCGAGCATCACTTCGCGGAGGCGGCGACGATCGTCCTCGTCTTCGATTTTCCGCGAGACTCCGACGCGGCCCAGAGCGGGCATCAGCACGAGGTAGCGGCCGGGAATCGAAATGTAGGTCGAGAGTGTGGGGCCTTTGGTTCCGATCCCCTCCTTGATGACCTGCACCACGACCTCGTCGCCTCGCCGGAAGACATCCTGAATGGGAGGCTTCATGCGGGGCCGACTTCCCTTGGGGCGACGGCGCCGCCCATTGTCGGCGCTGGCTTCCTGAGCCGCCAGTTCCTCCGGGTCGATTCCGGCCTGGCGAAAGTACTGCGGCTCGACGTCGCTGATATGGAGGAAGCCGTTTCGTCCTACGCCGAAGTCGACGAAGGCTGCTTGGATACTCGGTTCGAGGTTCAC
This sequence comes from Pirellulaceae bacterium, assembly GCA_026989685.1. GTDB lineage: Bacteria > Planctomycetota > Planctomycetia > Pirellulales > Pirellulaceae > S141-3. Next base: position 5,832 of record JALSIV010000460.1, read on the forward strand.
CACGCGCCCCTTGTAGATGTTGCCGACATAATTGTCCTGCGACGCGCGTTCGATGTAGAGTTCTTCGAGTTTCCCGTCTTCGACGATCGCGATCCGGCATTCTTCCGGTTGCGACACGTTGATGAGCATTTCTTTTTTCATGATGGTGGTTGATCCAGTGATTTGAGGACAAGCGGATCGAGGCCTTGGGAGGCACCGGAGCCGGACGCTGCGGGCTCGGCCTCGGATTCCGCGCAAGACGCGGCGCGATCGCTGTCGAACGTCACCGACGTCCGCCGCAGGATCGCGCCATCCGATTCCAAGTCGTCGGCCTGGAGAACCTGGAGGACCTCCCGGGGCCGAACGGCGCCGCGGCGTCCCGCGACGACAGTGAATTCGAGAATGCCATCGCGCAGTTCGATGCGCCGCAGCCCCTGCCGGACATCCACGGCTTCCGCTCGACCGGGACGCTGGATGAGGCATTGGCGAGCTTCCCATAGCCGAGTGACGGCTTGCCGAAGCTGTTCCCTCCGCGCACCGGGCACGGCGATGGTGTAGGTGGCGGTTTCCAATTGGGGCATCTTGCCCGACGACACACCGGCACGAGTGAAGTCGAGTCCGCTGGGAGCTTCCTGCCGCAGGGCCGCGAGCAGCCGATCGGGATCCCACGGCTCGCGGAGTTCCACTTCGACCCACTCGACGTCGCTGGCGATCCCCAGTGCCAGTGCCGAAGCGAAGCGGATCTTGGGTTTGGGATGAAACCCCTGACTCATTTTCAGTGGGAGTTCGAGGCGGCGAAAGATGCGCTCCACGGTGCGAGCCAGATCATGATGCCCGATCCACCGCAAGTCTCCCAGCTTGCGGAATTCGATGCGGTATCGGTAATAGGGCGCGGGAGTATTCATGGGATCGTTACGACTCGGAGTCATGGGAGAACAGATCGGGAATCGTTCGGCGGAGTGCTTCGTGCAGTAGCGCGTTGACTTCGCGAGCCGTGTCCATTTGCAGGGCGCGCTCGGCCAGCTTCCGGCAGTCTTCCACCCGCACGCGGCGGGTCACCGCCTTGATTTCCGGGATGGCGACCGGCGGCATGCTCAGCTTGCGGACTCCCAATCCCAGCAGCAGCAATGCCTCTCCCGGTTCGCTGCTCATCTGGCCGCAGACCGACACCGGTTTACCTGCCGCGTCCGCCGCGCGAACTACGCGGTCGATCATGGCCAGTACGGCTGGATCGGTTGCCTGGTAGAGCTCGGCCACTTCCCGGTTGGCCCGGTCGACGGCCAGAGTGTATTGGGCCAGGTCGTTGGTGCCGATACTGACGAAGTCGACTTCCTGGAGGAATCGCTCGATCAAGATCGCACTGGAGGGAACCTCGACCATCATCCCCACGGCAATCTGACGGTCGTAGTTCCGGCCCTGCTCGTCCAGGTCTTCCATGGCGTCGGCCAACACCATCTTGGCACGCCTTAGCTCACCGAGTGTAGCGATCATGGGGAACATCACTTGGACCGGCCCCAGAGCGCTGGCTCGGAGAACGGCTCGCAACTGAACCCGAAAGCTGTCGACATGCTTGAGGGACAGTCGGATGCTGCGCAGACCGAGAAACGGGTTGGTTTCTTCCTCGTTCTCCCCCGGTGCCAATCCCAGTTTGTCGGCGCCCAGATCGAGTGTGCGGATGACGACAGGGAGGCCGTCCATCGCCTGAACCACTTCCGCATAGGCGCGATAGTGGTCTTCTTCGGTCGGTTCCTGCTCGGCAGCCAAATAAAGAAACTCGGTCCGGTACAGCCCGATGCCGTTGGCCGCGCGGCGCCGGGCCGCCCGCACTTCCTGGGGGAACTCGATGTTGGCCGCCAATTCGACCCGAACACCGTCGGCCGTTTCCGCGGGAAACTCGCGGAGTTGCTCGAACTGTTGGAACAGGTCTTGATGCTGCTTCCGTTCCCGCTCGTAACGAGCCAGTGTTTCGGGATCGGGGTCGATTACGACTTGCCCGTGGTCGCCATCGACGATCACGATATCGCCGCCGGCGACCTGGTCGAGAAACCGGCCGGTGCCGACCACGGCCGGGATCTCCTTGGCTTTGGCCAAGATCGCCGTGTGGCCGCCCACGCCACCGACTTCGGTGACAAACGCGAGGGTGTGATCGGGATCGAGCTGAGCCGTTTCCCCGGGAGTGAGATCGTGAGCCAACACGACGACCGGCGCGTGGAGGTGGGTGAGTTCCTCTCGGCGGCGTCCCAGCAACTGCCGCAGAATTCGCCGCTCGATGTCGTAGATATCGTGAGCCCGTTCGGACAGCACATGTCCCGGAAGCTGTTCGAATGCCTGCGCGTATTCGCGGAGCGTGGTGCTCACCGCATATTCGGGTGAATAGCACTGCTGGCGGACCAGACTGCGCAGTTTTTCCACGAGCTGCGGATCCTGCAGCATCCGCAGGTGAGCCGAGAAGATGGCTCCGTACTGAGTTCCCAACTGTTGGTCGATTCGCTTGCGGTTTTCCTCGATCTCGGCGGCCGCCGCGTCCAAAGCGCGCTGCAACCGCCGAGTTTCATACTCCACGGCGTCCTGGGAAACGAACCGCCGGGGAATGCGAAACCCTTCATGGTCGACGACGAACGCTTCGCCGATCGCCACGCCGGGCGAAACCGCGATTCCCTGCAATGAAAGCATCTGTTATCTCGTTCTGGCTTCGAGGGATCGGCAGACCGTACGGCGCGATCGGACCTCGAGGCGGCAAGCCGGCGACCCGCATGGCCCGCTGACTCACCTTGTCGTTTGTGTTTTTCGAGCCTGTAACAAAACCCGCCGCGCCGTTTTCCGGCCTCGGGTGTGTTGCTTGCGGCAGGGGGTTTTGTGACAGCCTCTTAGTCACCGCCTGAATTCCGTTTCAATGAGAGGCATCGGGGGTCGAATCGGGGGATGGCTCCGACGAGGATCCGATTTCCTCGAATCCGCTTTCGATCAGCGCCACCATTTTGGCAACAGCGGCGTGAGCGTCCTTGCCGGAGGCACACACATCCAGACGGGTTCCCTCCACGGCCGCCAACGTCAGCCACGACAGGATGCTGGTCGCATCGATCCGCTCACCCTCACGCTCGATCCACACCGTCGCGTCGAACTGGCTGGCCGTTTTCGCCAGCAAGTCGGCCGGACGCGCGTGGATCCCCTGCGAATTGTTGACCACCACGCTTTGGCGAACAACGGAATCGGTCATCGGGTTCCCGTGATTGGAATAGGTCGTGGGCCTTGGTCGCGCGAAGTCGCCTAGGCCGACGTGCGCTCGTCCGCCTCATCCAACAGCGTCTGTACGTCTTCCACCGTCTTGGCTTGCTTGAGGAACCGGCAGAACGTATCCTCGCGAAGTTGCCGCGAGATGTTCTCCAGCGCTCGCAAATGATCGGTGGGGTTTTTCATCGGGGAGACGAGCAGAAACAACAGGTGGACTTTTTCGCCGTCCAGACTGTTGAAGTCGATTCCCGATTCGCTGATGCCGATCGTGCCGACCGGCTGGTCGACCCGATCGTGTTTGGCGTGGGGCACGGCGACCCCCCTGCCGATCCCCGTGCTTCCCAATTCCTCTCGCTTGAGGACACCCTGCACGATGTCCTCCTGGTCGCTTTCTGCGATCTCACCCGCTTCCACCAGCGCGCCGACCAACTCGCGAATGGCACCTTCCTTGTCCGTCGCCCGAAGCTGCGGGCGAATGGCCGCGGGTTTGACAAAATCCATGAATTTCATTGAGGTAAATCCTTGTGTGTGTGGGTCGAAGCAACTTGCACAAGCTCCGCCCGCATTCGTCGGTCAGGGCGCCCGGTCTTCCAAGGTGCCCCCCAGCCGCTTGATGCCAGTCGCCCGGTGACCGGTCACCTTCTCTTTGTGTTTGCGAAGCTGTTGCTCCACCTTGTGGAGGACACGGTCGAGCGCGGCCATCAGCTCTCCCGTTGACGTGGCCACAAAATCGGACGTATGTTCCGCCGAAATACAGACCTCGACATCGGGAGTCTCGCGATGTTCGAGATCCACGGTGACCTGAATGGCCGTCAGACGATCGAAATACCTGCGAAGCTTCTCGACTTTTTCACGAATGCGGGCTTGAGTTTCAGGATGGAGATGACCGTGCCGAGCAGAAACTGCGATTTGCACTGACAAGGCTCCTTTGGATAGGCGGCGAAGCGAATTCGCCGCGGATTCGTTCGTGGATGTGGGCGTCGGGATGGCATGCCGTCATCACGAGTCCGAGCCGCCGGAGCAGGATCATCGGACGACGGCCGCCGGAATCAGCCCAACGGTGGCGCACGGCCGGGATGTCCGGCCGCGGGAGTTGTTCCGCCCGTGGCCCAGGCGCGCCGCGCACCCGTGCCCGGTCGTGGTGGCGACCGAACGAGGATCCGGCCCCACGTCAGGAAAGGATACTATCGAACCGAGGGTCGCGACAGACCACACGCTCCAACCCTCGCGAATAAACCGATGGACTGTGTTCGCCTGTACATCAGTTTGGCATCGGTGAAGCGTCGGCTGCAGGGAGAAGAGGCGCGAGCCAATCGGGCGCCGATCGCCCTCGGTGCCGGATCTTGCCCTCGCCGGCCGATCGGCGCCACTTGTGGATCGACGATCGCTGCGTCTTGGGCGTCCGGTCGGGCCGGTACAGATAGGTGGCCCCGGCGATGCGTTGCAGCGTGTCGAACGCCACCACGCGTTGATCGAGAACCTCGCTTTCCAGCAGGCTGACCAGTTCGCGATCCGCGCCCTCTTCCAACTGGGCGTCGGTGTATCCCCACAGCAGTCGGTACAGCACGTTCCCCTCATCGCCTCGGCGCTGTTGCAGCACGTTTCGCAGTTCTTGGGCGTATTGCGGGTCTTCCTGGATCACGCGTCGGACGGCGTCGAGTTGGCGAGACCAGTAGGCTTTCAGCTTCCGATCAGCCAGGGCGTCGACCAATGGCCAGAATTCGCCGGCAGTCAACAGACTCTCGATCGCCAGCGAGCGGATTTCTACCCGCCGATGACTGGATAGTTCGTGCAACGAAAGGAGGACAGGGCGTCCCAGCGGCAGCAGCCGCTCCAGTTCCTCCGCCGCTCCGCGTTCCAACTGACTCGAGATGTCCCCCCGAATCCAATCCGGGACTTCCGCAACGTCTCTGACAACCGGCGCACCGCTTTGGAGATGCCAGTAGACCTGCCCGGCATCCACGGTGATCGGCTCGTCGCCGTCCACCGAGACCTCTAACGGACCATCCACGGCGATGATCTCGATGGCCTGCCACGACGATGCCGTTGCCGGATCCTCACCGACCGGTGTCGCTCGATGGGCGGCTACGGCGACGGTGGTGGCGGGCGCCTTCATCGTCAGGCGATAGACGCGGCCACCATATTCGACTTCCCAGGTGGGCAGTTCTTCCGCATGCCGCATCCACAATGTGCGTCCGGCGTTCAAGCGGAAGCGGAGCGGGTCAGCGGCGGCCTCCTGAGGCAACTCGAGACGAACCGGTCCCGGAAGCGTCAACTGAAGAGCGGCCTTGCCGAGCACCAGCAGTTGGGGTCGAGCCAGAGGCGGGACGATCAGCCGATCGCCGGCCTCGAGTGTGGCCAAGGCCGGCACTCGAAAATAGGTTTCCTCCTCGGCGTCATAGCGAGCCAGTACTTGTCGGGGCGAGGTGAGCTTGGCCACCGTCCGATCGGGCGGCAACGTCAGCTTTTTCGGGGGCGGTTCGGAACGGTCCACGGCCTTCTCCTCAGGCATCGAGGCGGCCAGTTGGGCCAACTTGTCCGGAGGATCCGTGGCAGCGGCCCGCTCTTCGCGTGCGCTCCCGCCTTCGGCTGCTGGGGCTGCCACTTCCCGGCCCACAGCATCGTCCGCCCGGTCTGTGGCAGCCCGATCAGACGGCGCGCCCGCGACTGCCGCCGGCCGCCCGTCATTTTCGCTGCGCTGGGGACGATCCGACGATGGATCGCTATTGTCCGAAGGTGTGACGCCCTGATCGGGACCGGTCGCATCGTCGACAGCGGCAAGCGGCCTCGCAGCGTTGTGCGCGACTTTCCCGGCCACCCCGTCCTCGGAGGGCGATGGCTTGGTCACTGCCGGTCGTTCGTCCGAGGATGTTTCTCGCTTGGCCTGTGTCCTCCCGCGAGTAAACGGATTGGCGATGAGCAGTCCCACGATCACAACGACGACCACCAGTGTGGCTACGATCGGCCAATGAATGCCCGACGAAGGTCGACCGAATTCGGTTCCTTCAAGCGATGACACATCGGTGTCGCTTTCGTCGAATTGAGCTGCCGGATCCGATTCCTCCATTGGAGGGTCCGTGAGGGTACTGGGGGGCGCACCGCCTTCCTCCCCCTGTCTCGATACTTCACGAAGACGCACAATGCGGTCCCTCAGGTCCGGGTCCACGTCGGCCACGCCCGCCAGTACGTTGGTGAGGATCTGGTGGCAGGCGGCTACCTCCGCCAAATGCACGTCCGATTCGAGGCACACCTGTTCGAAATCCTGCACGCGATCCGCGGCCAGCGTATAGTCGAGATATTCGGCGACCGTGTTGGGATCGAGCCCCATTCCCTTTCCACTGAGCTTGGGAGCCCCCAGCCGCAACCGGCGGGTCGCGCTGCGCATGCGGTGCACCAGGGCTCGAGCGAACTCGCTTTCCTCGATCTTCCGTCCCAGCTCTTCGGCTTCCGGGGCTTCGAGGCTGTCATCGAGATAGGCCAGCAAAGAACGAAGAGTTAAACGCATGACTCGTCTCCCAATCGGGGCAGGGTCTTCGTCGGACAGTCGAAGTTCAGACCGAGCAGTCGCCGCCCGGCAAGGGCCTTCCAAAAGCCGGGAACCCAATCCACCGTGTCGCGTGCCCGGCGTCGGGCGCGTTGCTCGAGGCACGGAGTTCTGCGTCAGTCTCTAAAGAGAGAGTGGGAGTTTTTTCGAGATTCCGTACACGAATTTCTCGAAAAATGAGTCAGAAGTCGAAAGTCGCCAGATCGGCGGCCAATTCGACGCGAGGAAAGAACTCGCGGATTTCCGCCAGATTCACAGGGGGGTCGGCGGTTGCCAGCGGGTCGACGTGGAAGACGACCAGCCTTCCGACTCGAGCCTTGGCAGCCACCTTGCCGACTTCATCGGTCCAACTATGGCCGGTTCGGCGAGCCCAATCGGCTTGGGCCCGGTTGAAATTGCATTCGTGAAGGAGGAGATCGACTCCCCCGATGCGCTCGACATAGTCGGCATCGGGCGAGGCGGTCGTGTCGGTGACGTAGGCCAACGAGTGGCCGGGCCAGTCGATGCGAAACCCGGTGGAACCACCGGGGTGATCCAGGGAGAACGCCTGAAGTCGGCCACCGGCGGCCACTTCCACCGGAGTTCCATCCGAAAGCGGATGCCATTGGAACGGCGGTTCGGCAGGAAAAAGGGCCGGTGAAAAAAGATGCTTCTGTACCGCCTCAATGGTTGCCGGCAGGGCGTGAACGCTGGTCCGCTCGATGCCGCAACGGGGAGCCAATCCCAGCAGAGCTGGCAGCCCGCAGATGTGGTCCAAGTGAGCGTGGCTGAGAAAGATCTGCAGATTGGGTGAAGCCGCATACTGTTGCAAACGGTAGATCCCCGACCCTGCGTCAAACAGTATTCCCAGACGAGGAAGCAGCACGCCCAAGGTGTGACGAGATGCCGTGTTGAAGTACCCGGCCGTTCCCAGGAAACGCAACTGAAACATGATTCACGGCGTCCGCAAAACAGAGGGGAATCGGGGCCTGCCGGTGCCTGAGCTGCTTCCCGGTGCGAAGGCGAACCGCCACGCGACCATGGCCTCTAAGGATTTCACAGCGAGGAACTCCGAGCAGCCGTAGTTCACGGCAATTGACGGACGACTCCCACCACGCGGCCGATGACACGAGCGTCCGGGACGTAGATGGGATCCATCATCGCGTTGGCTGGTTGGAGTCGGATCCGGTTCTTTTCGGGCTCGGGATACCAATACTTCAGTGTGGCTTCATCTTCGATCAATGTGACTACCATCTCTCCAGGCGATGCCGTGTCGGTCTTGCGGACCACCACGTAATCACCGTCAGTGATTTGCGCGTCGATCATCGAATCGCCGCGGACTTGTAGGACATACAGATCCGGATCGGCGAACATCTCCGTAAAGTCGATCCGTTCCTTTTGTTCGTCGGCCAGCGTGGCCGTTCCCGCTGCCACCGTTCCGGCTAACGGCAATCCCCTTCGAAGTCCGCCACTCCCCTCCTGCAGCAACTCGATCGCTCGCGACTTGTTGGGCTGGCGACTGATCAACCCTTTTCGCTCGAGCGCCCGCAGATGGCAGACGACACCGTTGGGAGAACGAATCGAAAACTGTTCCCCGATCTCCCGGACCGTCGGGCCGTAGCCCCGGTGCAGAATCTTCTCTCGAATGTACTCATACACCTGACGCTGCCGCTGAGTCAATTTCACGTCACTCATGTCGAAATCACCCTATCACACTTAACCAACTCGGACCAACACAATCCAGTGATTCACCAGGCTTGTCCACTCGTGCCGCGCGACTAGCGATGAGGCGAGTTTTCCCCAATGGAACCGCCGCCAGGTCGCCGCGCGAGTGTACACTCTATTATAATATACGTGTGTACATAGTCAACCGATAGTGGGCTTGGTGCACAAAAAAACCCCACCGGGCTCGTTGAAGCTCGGTGAGGGTTCGAGTTGGATCGCTATCGGTGCGGGAAGCTATTCGCCTTCGTTGCCTTCATCGGTAAGAGCCGGGGCCTTGGTTGCCTGCTCTTCCACATCCATCTCTTCCGGCGGCTGCATATCTTCCTGTTTGGGTTTTTCCACTTTGGTGCCGCCGTCGCAGCCGGTCATGCCGGACACCATGGGAACGGCCAACATGAAGGCCAACGTCAACATAAGCAGCTTCTTCATCGTTATGAACCTCCTATGAGTTGGGTTGTACTGGGAAGATCGGCGTGGTGACGCAGGCGCCGTCATTGACGGGAGCTTAGTCCATCACTTCGACCTTCCGAAACCTCTTCGAGCCTGTCACAAAACCCGCCGCGCCGCTTCCCGGTTTCGGGCGTGTTGCTTGCGGATTGGAGTTTTGTCACAGCCTCTTAGTTCGACAGTGTGGGGGACTTCACCACCGTTTGCTCCGACCAGGGGGTAGCTCTGGAAAAAGCCGGATGCTGCGGGGTTAGGTCCACCAGTTTGCCACCTGAGATCGGCAATCGGAATTTGCCGGACCCATGCCAGTTGTTTTCAATAATCGGAACCAGAAAAAGCGGCAGCCCACAGGGGGCCGCCGCCTACCATCTGTCATCCAACTACCAAGTTGCCCGGTAGGCGTACCGAGCCTCTTGGCCGGACTCGTGTCTAGAAGCCGAGCGCATCCCAATCGGGCTTGCGACTACCATAGGCATTGCCGTCTCGCATACCCGATCCGAGGCGGAAGGAGAGGGCATCGATCGACGCATTGACTTGCTTGACCGAGCCGTCGGCATAGGCGAACATCACCAGGTCCGGGTGATCGGAGCTGTACTGGTACCAGTTCTGGAACCGGTTATACACCCGGCTTCCCGCTCGGTACGACTGGCGGATATTCCAGGCGGTCGGCAACGAGCCGGCGGTGATCCAGGCCGGAGGTCCCCACTCGAGCTGCTTCCGAGGTCCGGTCCATTGCGGACGGTGGCCGATCGTTTCGCCGAAGGCCAGCGTGTTCGACTTCCCGTCCTTGATGTCCGAGATCCGCGTGCGTGTTCGGTTTGCGAAGATACCGGTAAAGCGAGACCAGTATCCGCCGTAACCGCGGCATGGTCCGAGCCCGCCGGCGCAACTAACGTAGTTGGTCCGGCCAAGGAGATCATGGTCGTGGTGGAACAGGAGGCCACCCATGCTGCGAAATTGGGGACCGCAAACCGGCGCCCAAAAGCTGATGAAGAAGTTCCGCCGCGGTTGCTGGTAGGCGTCCGCCGTCGGGCACACCAGCGAATCGATCTTGCTACCGGCGATGAACCAGGTCGTATCGGGTCGAGGATTGGCCAGCGCCTGCCAGAACGCACCGCAATACGGCTTCATCAACGTCCCACCCGCGTAATCCTCGGGGCCGTTCACGTACTTGCGCACGTTCATCTCGACCATGATCTTGTTCGACACTTCCTGCAGTTCCATGAACGGCAGAATGTAGGCGATCGTCCCGATGTACGTCCCGTGGTTGTACCATTGCGGGTCTTCCACCCAGAACCAGGTTTCCACCAGCGGAACATATTTGTTCGTCGACTGGAAAATCCCATGGTTGTACTCATGGACGTTGCCCGGAGGCAGTTCCTTGTGAGCATCCTCGTAGTTGAGCGCGGCGAGCATCACCTGCTTGAGATTGTTCGAGCAAGTCATGCGACGGGCGGCTTCGCGGGCCATCTGGACAGCGGGAAGCAACAGTGCGATGAGGATGCCGATGATGGCGATCACCACCAGCAGTTCGACGAGCGTGAAACCGCTGCGGCCATGCCGTCGAGATGAAAACGATTGTGCCGACATAATGCTTCAACTCCAAAAAGAGGACGAAAAGTAAAACCGCATCACCGGAGTCCCCAGAGTCGGGGGGACAGGCGAATGCCTTCTCAACCGCCATCGATTGTACCGGAGTCGGCTTGGTCATCAACCGCTTATCGGCGGGCGTGGCGAAAAACGGCCAAAACCCCCCCGGAAAGGTGGGGCTTCTGTGTGGGCGAGCTTACATTGGAAGGGTGAATGGGGAGGCGGCACCGGATTCCCGGGGGGCAGTTCTTTATGAGCGTCCTCATAGCCGTGCGTCGCCAACATGATCTTCCGGAGATTGTTCGTACAGATCGTGCAGCGGGCGGCTTCCCAAGCCATCTGCATCGCCGGGAGGAGCAGCGCGGTCACCGCGCCGATCGCGGCGATCATCACCAGCAGTTCAAGGAGCGAGAAACCTAAGCGGTATCGACGTCGAGTAGCCAAAGCGCGTTCTCGCATGGGTACGACTCCGAATAGGACCTAGAGAAGATGAACAGGACGCCCTCGGGTCTGCTCACGGTTCCGTTTTCTCCTCCTGGTTGTCGCCGATGACTGAAAACCGGTAGACGATCAGCTCGTCGTAGTTGCCTCGAGGCCCCAGTACGACCGATGGGAATTCCTTGTGGTTGGGAGAGTCCGGAAAGTGCTGGGCCTCCAGGCAAAGTCCGCCGTGTTTGGCAAAGCCGCCGTTGACCGGTTTTTCATCCAGGAAGTTCCCCGAGTAGAACTGCAACCCCGGTTGCGACGTGAGGATTTCCAGGACGCGTCCCGACTTCGGGTCGACCAGTCGGGCTGCCAGCGGCAGATCCTCCGCATTTTCCGGCGCATTGAGCACGAAACAGTGGTCGTATCCGCCGGGCTCGCCGGCGAGCTGGCTGATCCGCTCGCCGATCGCATGACTGGTGCGGAAGTCGAACGGCGTTCCCTCGACGGGGGCCAGCTTGCCGGTGGGGATCAGTGTGTCGTCGACGGGCAGGTAGCGATCGGCGTGGATGGTGAGTTGATGATTGAGGATGGTTCCGTTGCCGGCGCCCGCCAAGTTGAAATAGGCGTGATTGGTCATGTTGACGATAGTGGTTTTGTCGGTCTGAGCCACGAACTGCATGCTGAGTTCGTTGTTGGTATTGAGTGTGTAAATCACCATGGCCGATAATGTTCCCGGGTAGCCTTCCTCACCGTGTTCACTGGTATAAGTGAACGAGATCCCCGCGTGGTTCTCCTCGGCGGGTTCGAGCCGGCTGGCCCACAGCACATGGTCGAACCCCTTTTCTCCGCCATGCAGATGATGCGGTCCGTTGTTGGTGGCGAGTTGGTAGGTCTTGCCCTGCAATGTGAACTTGCCGTGAGCGATCCGGTTCGCATAGCGGCCGATGGTGGCACCGAAATAGGGATGTCGGGCCAGGTATCCTTCCAATGCGGGAAAACCGAGCATCACATTGGCCAGCTTGCCGTTCTTATCCGGGGCCTTGATCGATAGGATCGTCGCGCCGAATTCCATGATTTCCACTTCGATCGTTCCGTTGCTCAAGGTGAATTTCTTCACCTCGCGGCCGTCGGGCAGTTTACCGAACAGACTGGAAGTGATTTGGATCTTGGATTGCACGCTGGAGTCCTCATCGTCGGAAACGTGGTCGGGGCGCAACGGTTGATTGGCCGTAGAAGGTGGAATGGTGATCGCATCCTCGTCGGAGTCGCAGCCGGCGACCCAGGGGAGCAGCAGCCAAGCGACGAATGGGACGAGGCAGACGGCGCGGGAGAATCGCGAGCAACGCATGGGCAGCCTCCTGAAAGAGTGTGCGGTTGGTCGGGGATGCGCGACCAGACGCTATTATGAAGCTCGAAAGGACCGACGTCTACTCGGGAAAACCGGGCAAGATCCCGTTCTCTGCGGCTACTATCGTTCCCCATGCGCTCTCCAGCCTCGTCCGAGTCACCGGAGCGGTCTCCCGACTGGGCGGCCGCCTTATCGCAGCACGAAGCCTGGCTGCGGACGGTCGTCTATGCGCGTGTGGGAGACGCCGAGGACGTGGAGGACGTCATGCAGGAGGTGGCGATGGCGGCCGTGGCGCAGAAGTCTCCCTTGCGGGACCCCGAGAAAATGGCGCCGTGGCTCTACCAACTGGCAGTGCGCCAATCGCTTCTGCATCGCCGACGGTGCGGTCGGCGCCGCAAATTGCTCAGCCGCTACCGCTCGCTGGACAACGGTTCCACCCACGAGGGAGACCCGTTGGAATGGCTGTTGCGGCAAGAGCGAGTCGACATGGTCCGCCAGGCGCTGTTCCGGCTTTCCGACCGGGACCGGGAGATCTTGTTGCTGAAATACAGTGAAAAATGGTCGTATCGCGAACTGGCCGGCCACTTGGGGATCAGTGAAAGCGCGGTGGAGTCACGGTTGCACCGAGCGCGAGCCCGGTTGAGAATACAACTGAGGTAGCAGGTATGAATGACGAACGACGACAGCAGTTCGAGCCGACGGAGTCCGTGACGGACGAGTTGACGCGCCGGTTGGATCGATTGGTGGACGGTGAACTGAACCTCGCGCAGCAACGCAGTCTGCTGAAAGCCATCGATGCCACTCCGGGAGGGTGGAAGCGGTGCGCGCTGGCTTTTCTCGAATCGCGAGCTTGGGAGGAGGCATTGGGAGGGACAATGTCAGACCCGACATCGACGACACGGACGTTGGCGGATCGAATGGAGCGTCTGCGGCCGGCCGCGCGGCGCGGCTGGTGGGTTGCCGCTGCCTCCGTGGCCGCCATGCTGGTGGGGATGGTGATCGGGGGCCAGACCGCTCGATGGCGCACCGAGTCGGCATCACCGGTCGTCAGCGCGGGGGACGCGAGGCAGGGGGCCATGGAACCCCGGGACGACTCGGCCGCTTGGAGACTGGTCGTCGACACGGCCGACGGAAAAACCGTATTGCCCGTCTACTCGCCCGATGCCGCGCGCGCACCGAATGTCGGTGACACCGCGTCGGATCAATGGTGGAAGGAACTCTCCCGCGAGCTGAAACAGGTGGGGCAGCCACTGGATGAGCGGCGGCGCTGGTATTCGGTTTCTTTGGACGACGGCCGCCAGGTGCTCATTCCGGTGAACGAATTGAGGTTGCCGGCCGGCGCACCGGCGGCCCCGGCGCGGACGGTTTCCCACTCATTGGCCCAAGGGGACGACAACCGGGAACTTCGCCGGCTGGAGTCGTGGCTCCAGGGGACCACGGCCGGACGCCTGCGGGTCATCCGGATCGGGCCCGGCGTGTTGTTCGGCGACCCGTCTCGGCGACTCCGCGAGTTGGAGTGGGCTCGAGCCGAGGCGCGGCTCGAGCGGCTCGAGCGGCAGCTCGACGAGCTGCAGGCGCTGTTGCAGGAAGCGCTTGCCGAGCGGCATGGCTCCCCCTGACACCGTCAGCGCACCAGACGGAAGGTGTGCAGCAGCGGTGGAAGCGTAGTGGCCAAATAGAAGGCTCGAGGTGCCGTGGCCTCCCAGAAAAAGGCTCCCGGTTCCCGGTTGTGGTGCACGTCGTCGCAGTAGGCCTGCGCCTCGGCTCCGCCCAGCACATTCACCAAAGAGACCGGCTGTCGATATTCGATGACGCGGGAGTTCGATTCTTTCAGCCCGGCCATCTCGCGAGCCCGCGCGATGGCGTCTTCCAAATAGCCGATCCGATCGATCAACTGGTGTTCCAGTGCCTGTTCGGCGGTGAAGATCTGCCCGGTCGCCAGGTCCTCGCCGGTCTTGGGATCGACCAGCGAGTCGGGCTCGTCGCCCTTCAGTTGCGGCCGGCTCTCCAAGATGACTCGTTTGAAGCGGCGAAAGCCCGCGTCGACATATCCTTGAGCGATCTGCCGCTCTTGTTCGGTCAATTCGCGAGTCATGCTCAGCATGTCCTTGAGCGGATGCGATACGATCGACTGGTCCTCCACTCCGATTTTCTTCATCAGCTCGGTGGCGTTGTAGTAGGGGATGATCACACCGATCGAACCGGTGGTAGTCGTCGGTTCGGCGAAGATCAAGTCCTCTCCTTTGCCGGCCGCCATGGCGATGTAGTAGCCGCCGCTGGCCGCGATACTGCCCATGCTCACCACGACCGGCAGATTGCGTTCGGTTCGGAGTTGACTCAAGTGGTGGTAGAGATAGTGCGATCCGGAAATGGTGCCTCCCGGCGAGTCGATGCGCACGACCACGGCCTTGATCTGCTTGTCGCCACGGATGCGGTCGATTTGTTTCTTGACAAACCCCTGGCCGCTCAAGATCACGCCGGAGACCCGCACGATGGCGATCTTGTTGTCGCTCTGCTTTTGTCCGCTGAAGTACTTCTCCGTCGTGCCGCTGGTGGTGTCGTAGTAGGCTTCGCGCTGTCGGAGATTGGAGAACAGGATCGCCAGGCAGATGAAAAAGGCGATCCAGCCGAGACGTCCCCAAAATCGGGAGCGGCCGGGGACGACGACGATCTTGGTCTCTGACGATGGCGATGTTGCGTTCATGGTCCTCTCCAGGAGATCAGGACGACAAGGAGTTCCCGTGGTTCGCTGGGGGGCATCGCCCCGCAACCTCTGTTGTACTCGCGATCCTGGGCCGTGACAATTCCCAGCCGGGCGACGGGGCGGCCCGGGCATTGCCGGCTTGCAGCCTCCACCGGGAAACTTCGGCACGCCCTTCAGGCTGTCATGCCGAAATGTGGCGGAACGAGTGGCCGTGCGATAAAGTGGTGTTTGCCCCTGTGCGCGATTGGAGAGTCGACGATGAACGCGAGGAAGAGACCGGCCGGCCCCCGGCCATCGAAGTCGGAATCGAGCAGCCCTGCGGGGACGGATTCGCGGGACAGTGAACTGGTGTGCGACCGCGAAGAAGCCTTGAGGCTGCGGGCCGACGGGCCGTTTCCCTATCGGCGGAAGATGCGCAACAAGCGCTACGAAAAGACACTGTTCCGCTTGCAAGTCGAACTGTTGAAGGTCCAGCAGTGGACCAAGGAAACCGGGCAGCGGATCGTGATCGTGTTCGAAGGACGCGACGCGGCGGGAAAAGGTGGGACCATCAAGCGGTTCCGGGAACATCTCAATCCTCGAGGCGCACGGGTCGTGGCACTTCCCAAGCCGAGCGACATCGAGCGAGGCCAGTGGTACTTCCAGCGTTACATCGCTCAGTTTCCCACGGCCGGCGAAATCGTCTTCTTCGACCGCTCATGGTACAACCGCGCCGGTGTCGAACCGGTGATGGGGTTCTGTACCACGGACGAATATCGGCTGTTCATGGCGCAGGTTCCCGGATTGGAACGAGCGTGGGTGGAAAGCGGCATCCGGCTATTCAAGTTGTGGTTTGACGTGGGGAAGGAGGAGCAGCGGCGCCGCTTGGAAGCTCGGCGCAAGCACCCGCTCAAGCAATGGAAACTCAGCCCGATGGACGAGCTGGCAGTCAAGAAATGGCAAGAATACACGCGCGCCCGCGACGCCATGCTGCTGCTGACGCACAAGACCGAAGCTCCCTGGACGGTGATTCGCTCGGACGACAAGCGGCGCGCTCGCCTCGCTGCCATCCGCTGGGTGCTGCAGCGACTCGATTACCCCAAAAAAGACCACTCGGTGGTAGCGAATCCCGATCCGCTGATTGTCGGCCCGGCCGACGAAATGTTCCCGCAACGCTGGCAGTCGCTGTTCGGGACAGTGCCGTCTTATCCACTGGCCCCGGCATCGGGCGAGTGAATCCCATGAGACGCCCCGGACGCGGAAGGGGATTCCATTTTGGGATTGCCCCGAAACCGGTGTTGCAACTAAGGTTGTGGGGGACCGTTTCGCACAATGGGAGCGTGTCCCTCGCCGCTCGGGCCCGCGTGCCATGTGTTGCCGAGTGAGTTTCACCCGATCCGAGCGGCCGGTGAAGTCTTGGACGAAGGAGTGTGAAAGGTGATCGTCGCTGCATCGACAGGGTGTTTTTCCGAGCTGCCGTTGCCGGAGACCATGCGGCAGCTCGAGGATCTGGAATACACGAGCGTCACCATTGTGATCGACGAACAGGGGTGTCAACTGAGGCCCAGTGACGTGGTCCGGGACCTCGAGCGGGCCCGCCAGTTGTGCCGCGACACCCATCGACTCAACATCGCTTCTTTCTGGATCGAGATGGAACCGGCGGAAGAAGACTATTACGAAAAATTCGCGGCGATCTGCAAATTGGCCAAGGCGACCAAGGTGGTCACGCTGACCATGCCCTCGGGCGAGTTGGGGATTCCGTTCAACGAAGAGGTCGAGCGGCTACGGAAGCTGGTCGGAATTGCCAAGTTGGAAGGAGCCCGACTCAGTATCCGCACGCAAGCCGGACGTCTGGCCGAAGATCCCGATACCTTGACCGTGCTGTGTGACAATGTGGACGGTCTGGGAGTTACCCTCGATCCGAGCAACTTCATTTTCGGCCACGAGCGCCCGCGCGACTACGAGAAGATTCTCAAATATGTCTATCACGTCTTGTTGCGTGATACGCGCTCCGACCAGTTTCAAGTACGAGTAGGGCAGGGGAAAGTCGAATTCGGTCGGCTGGTCAATCAACTGCGACGCCACCAATACCAGCAGGCGCTGTGCGTGGACGTGCATCCGATGCCGGACGTGGACCACCGGGCCGAAATGAGGAAACTGCGGTTGCTGCTGGAAAGCTTGCTCTAGTCGTCGCCGGACCGTGGCGGCCGACCGCGGGGGAAGTCTCCGGGGCGTCCCTTGAGTTCTCCTCGCGGGCCCCGTCCCGGTCTCGGGCCGAATCCGCCTCGACGACGGTACCGATCCCACATGTAGCGGCGGCGCAGTTCGTCCATCATTTGATTTCTCGTGGGTAGCGATTCGAGGCGATCGCGTTCCTGCGGGGGAAGCCGCTTGAGGAACTCGAGCAACTCACGGGTGGGCACCGGACGGTGCATCCGAGTGGTCACCGCCGTTCGCACCCACTTCCACAAGATCTCTTTGCGAGTTTCCGAGGAGGACTCGGATTGGAGAAACTCCTGGGCTTTCGGGCAGAGCTGCCTGCTGAGCTCTTCCCACTCTTGCTCGGTGGGATGGTAGATCTCAGCCAGCTCCGATTGTGCGGCGTGGCTGCGCATCATGCCGATGACGAAAATGCGATACCGGCGAGAAGGTTCGATCCGTTTCAGTTGTGGGTATTTTTCCAATAGCCGGGCTTCGCGACTGGCAATGACTTTTTTCAACCAGGAATGGATGATTTCGTGGTCTTTGGGGGTCAACTGCTGATTGACCAGCTCGAAGAACCGCTGCTGCTCCTCCTTTCTCAAACGTTGTTCGATCTGCTGCAGCCGCTCCTTGGGCGGCAGCGACAGCAACTCCGCCCGTTCGCCGGCCGGCAGTTGCGAAAGCCAGCGGTGGTAGTTTCGGAGCACGGCCAGCAAGGCGTCGCGGTTTTCTTGCCGGGAGATCTCGGCGTACAACTTGCGCAACCGCTGCCGTTCGCTCTCGGGTAGCGCTTCGAATCGCCGGCGCTGATCGAGCAATCTCCTCTTCTGCTCGAGTGACAGCGAGGCGACATACTCGGCTCGCGATCGCAGATCGGAACGGTGCTCGGCCCCCAGGGCCAGCAAGCCGGTCACCGCCAGGCAGCCCAACAGGGCCGCGCGGGAATGCGAGCGCAGGGAGCGGCCCCGGTCGCTGCGGTTTGCTGTTGCGGGCGCGTTGCCGGCGCGACGGCGTGGTGGTTCAGCCTGTTCGAATCGTTCACCCGGCCGCGGACTAGAGGTCGCCATCATGGATCTCCTCGTTTTCCGTGAACAGGCCGCGTTCTTCCAGCGACTGGAGAAAATCGACACTATCGGCGACACGGTACATGTCGAGCTCTTCGATGATCGGCAGGTCGCGGAGGAACCGCCGTTCGCCCCGCTGTTGCCACGACCAGATCAAGCCGAACCCTGCCAGGCAGGAGACAACCGCCACCATGGCCAGAACCAGCCGAACCGATTGCTGTTTTCGCACGACGGCCACTTGCTGAGTGCGCAGATCCTTCTCCGCCTGCACGGCCACCAGTTCGACGGTCGTTTCCGTGAAGTGCTCCGAGACGGAGCTTTGCGGGAGGTGATCGAGCATCTCCCAGGTGCGGGCCAGTTCGCGCAGCCGAGTCCGGTAGGCGGGATCGGTGGCCAGCCGCTCCTCGACTCGAGTCGCGCGTTCCGACTCGAGTTCGCCATCGAGGTAGGCAACGAGTTCTTCCAACTCGGCGTCTTCCGCGTAGTGGTCGTGGGGGTCCAGCTCGGTCATGGCGATCGTCTCGCGTTTGTTGCCGTTCGAGTCCTACTTCATATGCTCTGCGCGCCGTGCGCGCATCGTGCACTGGCTTTCGGTTGTCACTACCACTCCTACGGTCTCCGGCCTCCCGCCTCCGGTCTTGCGGGCGAAGCCCGCGTTAGGCGGCTCCGGGATCGTCGGGCGACGAGCCTTCCTCCATGTAGGGCCGCAGCAAATCCTTCAGGTTGCGCCGCGCTCGGGAAAGCAAACTCTTGACCGCTTGAGGAGACAACTGCATCACCTGCGCGATCTCTTCATAACTCAGTCCTTCAAACTTGGCCAACAACAGAGCCATCCGCTGGCGATCATTGAGTGCTTCCACCGCCAACTGTACGATTTCGGCTCGTTCGAGTTTGTCGAGTTGCCGAGCGGGCATCAGGCCGCTGGCGGCTGCCAACATTTCATCCAACGGATTGCCTTCCCGCTGCGGTCCCATCACGGTCGATACGTCGACCTCCTTGCGGCGAGCCCGGTTGCGCAGGGCGTTGCTGGCCACGTTGTTGGCGATGGTGAACAACCAGGTCGAGAACTTGGCTCCCGGCTTGTAGTTCTTGCGAGCTCGAAACACCCGCAGGAACACTTCCTGAGCCAGATCTTCGGCCATGTCCTTTCCTCGTACCAAGTGTTCCAACACGCCGATCAACCGCTGCTGGTACCGCCGCACCAATTCCTCGAACGCCTGCGCGTCGTCGTCGCGCACGCGTAGCATCAGCCGCACGTCGGGATCGAGTGCGGTGTAGCGGTTCGCCGTCGAATCGGTGATAGCCAAGTCAAGTCCCCGCTGGGGTGGTGTCTGGTCGGATCGGTTCGGGAAGCGGGAGCGGTACCCGATCCAGCCGCTCTCGTGTGCCCAGCGGCTGTCCGACCCGCTTCATTCAACCCCGCCGCCCGAGGAAAGTGTCTCCGCCTCGGCTCGGCGAAGTTGTCCGCAGGCGGCTTCGATGGCCGCCCCTCTTCGTTTGCGAATCTGGGTGTCGATTCCCGCCTCCTCCAGGATATCCCGAAATCGGCGCACGTCCGCCGGCCGAGGCGTCGGGTAGGGCAGGCCGGGGACGGGGTTGTAAGGAATCAAGTTGATCAGCGCCGTGCGGCCCTCTAGCAGCGTCGCCAGGCGGCAGGCATCGGAAGCCCGATCGTTGATTCCGCCCAGCAGCGTGTACTCGAATGTAAGCCGCCGGCCACTGGCGCGAAAATAGTCGTCGGCCGCCTCCACCACTGCGGCGATTCCGATCGAGCGGTTGACCGGAATGAGTCGCGAGCGCAGAGTGTCATCGGCCGCGTGGAGCGAAATGGCCAGCCGGTAGGGCCGGGCGTGGCGGGCCAGGCGGCGGATCGCCGCCGGCAACCCCACCGTCGACAGCGTGATGCGGCGGGCACTGATCCCCAGTCCATCGGGAGAGGCCAGGAAATCGAGCGCCGGCAGAAGCTCATCCAGATTGGCCAGCGGTTCCCCCATCCCCATCACGACCACATGCGACAGACGCTCATCGTCGCCCAAGCATGCTTGCAACCGCAGGACCTGCTCCAGAATTTCTTCTCGACGCAGATTGCGCTCCAGCCCGCTCAGGCCGCTGGCGCAAAAGACGCATCCCATCGCACAGCCGACTTGGGTGCTGATACAAACGGTGCGCCGCTGGGCATCGCGCAACAACACGCCTTCGATCCGCTGCCCGTCGGACCACTCCAGCAGCAACTTTTCGGTCCCGTCCGGATCGTGCTGGTGGCGAACTACATGCGATTGGCGCAGCACGAACGCGCCCCGCAACGCCTCACGCAACGACTTGGGCAGATCGGACATCGCCTCGAATTCGTCGGCTCCGCTGGCAATCCACCGCTCGATCTGACGCCGGCGAAAAGCCGGCTGGCCGTGGGCAGCCAGCCAGCTTCCGAGTTGTCCGTCGAGCACCGTGCGGAGGATCGAGTTCATGGCGAAGGCGAGGGTGATCGTAGAGCGAGGTACATCAAGGGGGCGGGCGATCGTTGTCGTCGGAGCGAGCACCCTGGGGAAAATCGGCACCCGACCCTATCATGGTAGGCAGGGCAACCGGAGAAGGGAACAGCTACGGGGCCAGTCGGTAGCAGATCCGATGATGGGATCGGGGCGTGATCAAGGGGGTCGGTATTGGAAGGACGAAGCGAACGCAAGCGGGCCCAGTCGCTAGTGATGCGGTTGATGGCCATCCCGGGGGCTAGTCGGCAAGAAGGGCGAGTGGCCCGGTGGATCGTGCGACGGCTGCTCCGCGCCGGTCTGCCCGAGTCGCGCATCGTGTTCGACGGGGCCGAAAAACGGACGCCTCAGCCGGGCGAAGTGGGCAATCTCATCGTGAAACTCCCCGGCACACGGCGAGCTCCTCGGCGGTTGTTCAGCGCCCACATGGATACGGTGCCGATTTGCGTCGGCTGCCAACCCCAAGTCGATGGACGCATTGTCACATCCGCGCGACCGGACACCGGCCTGGGAGCCGACAATCGAGCCGGCTGCGCCGTGATCCTGCACACGCTGTTGGAAATCCTCCGCCGCGATCGCCCTCGACCGCCGCTGACGTTCTGCTGGTTCGTGCAGGAGGAAATCGGATTGCAGGGAGCTCGCTGCGTGCGCCGCACCGCACTGGGCAAACCGAAGCTCGGTTTCAATTGGGATGGTGGATCGCCGGCCAAGCTCACCATCGGAGCGACCGGTGGGTACCGCATGAAGGTCACCATCGATGGCATTGCCGCTCATGCCGGTGGCGCCCCCGAGCGCGGAGCCAGTGCCATCGAAATGGCCTCCTTGGCCGTGGCCCGCCTGCGCAAGCAGGGATGGTTGGGACGTGTGCGGAAACGCGAGGGAACCGGCACATCCAACGTCGGCGTGATTTCGGGCGGGCGGGCAACCAATGTGGTAGCCGATCGCGTGGAACTGCTGGCCGAGGCACGCAGTCACGATCCCGAGTTCCGTCGCCGAATCGTACGGGCGTACCATGAGGCTTTCGAGTGGGCGGTCGAGCAGGTTGCCAATGAGGCGGGCCAAAGTGGGCGAGTGACCATCGATGGGCGGCTCGACTATGAGGCTTTTCGACTCGAACGGCAGCAGCCCTGCGTGCAAATGGCCAGCCGAGCCGTAGAGGCTCATGGACTGACGCCCCAACCGGCGATCGCCGACGGCGGACTCGACGCCAATTGGCTCAACGCCCACGGCATCCCCACGGTCTCGCTCGGATGCGGCCAGATCAACCAGCACATGACGACCGAGGCGCTCGATTTGGACGGTTTCGACAACGCCTGCCGGATCGCTCAGAGTCTCGCCACTTCTTTTGACTGAGCTGCCCCGCCATGGAACCGGACGACGAACTGTGCCTCTGCTTTCACGTGACCTGTCGCAAGGTGATCAACTTCCTGCGAGTCGAAAAGCCACGGCGCGTAGGGCAACTGTCGGAGTGTTTCGGGGCCGGGACCGGCTGCGGCTGGTGCCGTCCGTTTCTGAAAAAGCTGTTTGAACAGGCTCGAGCCTCGGGAGAGATCACGGCCGAAGTGCCCGACCGGGAAACGTACCGGCAACTGCGAAGCAAGTACTTGAAGGAGCGCCGCGAAGACCGGGAATAGACAGGCCGGTTGTTGTCTGGGCTCCCCTTCTGGTTGGCTCGAGCGTCCTGCGGTACAATTCGAGCTTGAGCCACGGCGGAGCTTCTGGGGCGGGCCCTCCACTTCGAGCCGGCGTGGCCTGCCGGTGGTCGACTCCCATCTTGGAACTGGAAAAACGGTATCGCGATGACGGCAAAAAAGGCGACGAAGAAAAAGGCAGCCGCTTCGACGGCAACGACGAAGACAGCCAAGAAAAAGGCGGCCAAGAAGAAGACGGCTACCAAACGCGCCACCAAGAAAGCCGCGGAAAACGTGCGGATGAAGGCCTTTTGGGGTGTGTTCAATCATTCGCTCAAACAGGTGGCCAAATACGACTACAGCCAGAAGAAGCAGGCCGAAGCCAAGGCCAAGGAACTGTCGGCCGGGTCGAAGACTCCTTTCTTCGTGCAAAAGGTGAAGGAGCCGCTGGCCGAGGGTTAGGCTGCGGATCCGCAATCCGATGAAACGACCGATCGCTTGGATCCTGGTGTTGGAACTGGCCGTCGCGGCGGTCATCTCTTGTGGCAAACCGGACGAAGCCGGGCGGAATTCGTCCCAGCGCGCTGCAGTGAAGAAGGTCGACGCCGCCGGTCTTCCTCCCTCTGCCGCCTACCTTCCCTTGCTGGACGACCGCCGTATTCGGGTGGCCGCTCCGAAGAAATGGTTCGTCTCGCCTCGCTCCAAGCAGTATGTGTGCCAGTTCACGTACAGCCGATCGCCTCAAGTCCCGCTACCGCGGATCCGGCTGAAAGTCGAACGGCTCGAAGGCGACGACTGGGCCGCCGTCGATTCGGACGATCCCGCCCACGCCCGCGCGTTGGCCGCCAAAGTGGCCGAACGTCTCAAGGGAAAATCCTTGGTCGAGCCGGTTTTGCCGATGGTGATCGGCCCCTACGCCTGTGCTCGCTATGTGGATGCGGCGGTTTTCCCGATGAGGCTGTCCGGCGGGGCCGTCAAGAAGGTCAAGGCGCACCGGCAGGTGGTCTGTCTGGTTCATGACGGCCGGCTGTACCGGGTCGAGCTTCACGTCTCGCCGGGGAGGATTCTCGATTTCCGCGACGTGGCGTATGCCGTGGTGGCCCGGCTGCAGTTCGTCGAGCCGGAGGAAGAGCCGGAGTCCGCGGCACCTTCGGACGGCGACGCCGGCCAGGCGGAAGGAGGCGGGGCGGATTAGTTCAAGTAGCGGGCCAGGGCAGCGCGCGTCTGCGGGGAGTCCAGTTCGGCCTTGCCGAATCCTCTAACGGCACCCGCGGCTACCGCCTCTTGCTGAGCCGCTTCCAGGTTGCTCACGAGCATGAGCACGCTATCGCGCCCCGCCGGATCGGCTCGAAGCTTCCGAATCAACTCGATTCCCGATTCGCCGCTGAATTCGAAAACACGGTTGATCAGCACCAGATCGTACGAGCCGTCGCGCACGGCGCCGACGGCATCGGCTATCCGATCGGCGGAGGCGACTTCGACGGCGCCGCACGAATCCAGCAGTCGGCACAGCGCCTCATGATCCAGGTCGCAGTGACCGACGGTCAACACGCGTTTGGGCATCCTCGCGCTACTTCTGTTTCTTTTCCGAGGGATCGACGATGGCGAACAGGTGCGTCCGGTTCGTAATGAACAGGACGCCGTTGGCGACAATCGGCGTGCTGTAGACGGAGTTGCCCATGTTGATCTCTTCGATGGGATCGTGAGGCTCTTTGGTCAACTCGAAGACGCAGACATCGCCGTCTTCGTCGCCGATATAGACATGACCGCCGACGATCAGCGGCGACCCCCAGGCGGCCGCCAGCATGTCGTAGGTCCAGTGGGGCTTGCCGGTCTTGGCATCGAGGCAGTGGAACAGTCCGCTGAAGTCGGCGACGAACAACAGGTCGTCCTTGATCGCGACGGTGCCGCAACTACGGTGCATCTCTTCCTCGAACTCGATTTCGCCGTCTCCGTTGCTGTCGAACTGATGGTAGTGCCACACCACCGCCGAATTGGGATTGTCGATGGCCACTTCACCCTGTTCGGGAATCACGGCTTGCAGCCGTCGATGCGGGATGGGAGTCTTGCGATCACTCACCTTGACGGCCAACTGCGGGCTGACGTCGCCTCGCCGTGTCGGATCGATGCACCACAAATGGCCGACGCCTTCCCCGTGCTCGGGATCCTGACCGACGGCCAGGTAGACCAGACCGTCGTAGACCACCGGCGTGCCGATCAAGTTGTTCCGTGTTCCCGTGCCGCCCAATTCCCAGCGCGATTCTTTGGGATTGCAGTCGAATTTCCACAGGAGCTGCGGTTTTCCGTCCTTCCCCTTGTCCGCTTTGAAACTGTAGAGCCAGCCATCGCCGCCGGCGAACAATACTTGGACGACACCGCCCAATTCGGCGACGGTGGGCGACGACCACTGGCCGTGCAGGATGTTGAGTCCGGGTGAGTTGTCGGTCCAGTAGACCTCACCGGTGTTCTTGTCGAGGCAGACGAAGCTGGGGGCTTTGGGAGCGGGGATGTTGATGTGGGACTCGTCGACGCCGTTGGAAGTGTTGACGAACAGCAGGTCGCCCCAGGCGGTGACGGAGCAGGCGGCCATATTGTGTTGCGAGACTCCCAACTCTTTCATCATATCGAGAACCCACACCACATCCGCTTCGTGGAGGTCATCGGGCGTGATGATCTTGAAGAAGCTGAGCAGGGGACCTCGCTGCTGCGCGTACAACTCGCGCTGCTTGCCGGCGACCGTCGCCTCGATGTTCCAGCGTCCTTCACTCGATGTTACCTTGGGGGTTCCTTCGATTTTCATACCGGCCGCGGCCAACCGAGTTGCAATCGCGTCGGTCAGCTTGCCCTGTTTCAGTGCGGCGATGGCTGCGGCGAACTCGGCGTCGTCTCCGCTGCTGCGCCAGTCGAACAGACGCCCGGCTTCGCGAGTCACCGGGCCGTCATCTTCGCCGTCGTAGAACCCCTGCGTATCCAGACATCGCAATTCGCCTCGGCTGGTGACGAACCACAACCGATCACCTTCCACCAGCGGCGCGCAACAGATGCCCTGATAAGGCCAATCGTGGACACGGCCCGTGGGGAGTTTTTCGCTGGAGTGCTGCCAGAGGAAGCGGCCGTCCGATTCGCGGAACGCCAACAGGCAGCCCAAATCGACCTTGGCGGGATAACGAGCCAAGTAGCCGTGACTGTTGTTGGTGCCGACGTAGACCTGGCCACCCGCGACCACGGCATTGCCGTACGATTGGCTTCCCAGCGAGGCCACCCATTTGATGTTCTTGGCCGACTCGCTCTTCCATTCTCCGGTGGTGCGATCGAACTTGCCGGCATCCCACGAGGTGGCGATCTTGGCGCTGGTGACCGGGACATTGTTGCGGTAGGAACTGCCGCCCCATTGAGCCCAATCCCCCTCACTCAGTTTCGGGTTGGCACTTTTGTCGATGGCCGGATGTTTGGCCCCGGTGGGAGCCTGAGCGTAGAGCGGCACATGAAACAAGCAGCACACGGCCAGCAGACCGCAGGTGAGAACTCGAACGAACATGGATGAACCTCCACGGTGGAGTCGACAGGTGGTGGATGATGAATTATGAATTGGGAGTGACTTGGATATTGTCCAGATAGATTTCCGCATCCTTGGCGTTCCCGTACAATCCGGGACTTCCCTGCCGATTGGCTGCACGGTCAGTCGCCTCGACGGTCCAGGCTTCCGGCTCGGGCTCGCCTTTGGGCCACACCTTGCCCTGCAGCACGGCGTTGCCGTCGGCATCGATGGCAGCTCGCAGTTTCATGTGGTACCAGGTGTTCGGCTTCCAGGCGAAATCGACGGTTTTCGCCATCCGCAGTTGGGGCACCCAAGTGCGGATTTGCAGCTTTTGGTTGGCGCCTTGCAGATCAAGGGTGTATCCTTGGGCGATGAGTCCGATGTCGGGCATCTTGCCACCCTGCTCGGCACCCCGCACGTCCGCTTCGATCGTGTAATTGTTCAGCTCGGGATGGCCGAACCAGCAGCGGCTGCGCGTCCCCTTGGGAATGGTGGTGACCTTCACCAGCACCTTGTTGCCGTCGATTTCCCGCACGACGTGCCGGTAGCGAGCGCCGACCCAGGTGATGGGAGCATCGTCCAGATCGTCGAAGGTGAACTTCCACGGCAACGGGGGAACGATGCGGATGCGAGCCGTGCCGCGGATGCCTTCGAAGGTCGCCTTCACGATGGTGGCCGCGTGAGCGGCATCTTGGGGCGAGGTATAGACACCTTGTTCATCGATAGAACCGGGGCCGTCGATCGAGTACTTGGCCAGGGCGAATCTCAGGAACTGGCCTCGAGCGTTGAACAGTTTGGCTCGAAAAGCGATCTCGTCGCCGGGGCGGATGAGGGCTTCGGCGGGAGTCAGCACCAATGACGCAGGTGTGTCATCCTGCTCGACGGGCGGTTCTTTGGCCGTTTTGGGAGGAGTTCCCATCCCCGCTTCCTTTTCGGGATCGGCCAGGCAGTAGATTCCGCCGCTGGTGGCCAAATAGATTCGGCCGTGGGAGACGATGGGGGAAGCCGCGCACGATTCGCGGGAGGGGAGTCTTCCCTTGGCCAGAACGTCGACACCTTTGTCCGCGTCCGGCTTGAGGATATACCACCGGCCGCCTTCGGTGACGCAGTAGATCTTGCCGTCCGCATAGAGCGGGCTGCCTCGCATCACGGTGCCCAGTGCCTTGCGGCGAACAACCTCTTCGCCCGTCTTCTTATCCAATACATGCAATTTGGCGCGATCGTCGATCACATACAGTCGGTCGCCGATCACCAGCGGAGCCGATCGCCCGGCCATCAGTTCGAACACTCTCCACTTGGCGCCGGTTTTGCTGATGTCGCCGCTTAGGCTGCCGTCGAGGGCGACCAGGCCGCCCATGGTGGTTCCGATGTTGTTTTCCTCGCTGTGCGATGCGTAGACCATTTGATCGTCCACGACGGGCGGCGTGTTGATGCCTCGGCGGGAAAACTCATAGTGCCAGTTGGCCAGTCCGGTGCGAGGCTGCAGCGACCAGATCTGGCCGTCCCCCGAACCGAGCACCAGCGACTGGCGGCCGCCCAGCACGGCCAGCGCGGGGGCGCTGTAAGTGGTGTCGTAGGGGAGCAGCCGCGTTCCCTTGAACCAGACGACTTCCCCCGTTCGCTTGTCGAACGCCAGGAAGCGGTGAGCCGGTTTGGCCATATCTCCCCAGCCGATGACGACGGCGCTGACGATCACCAAGTCCTCGAAAATCACCGGAAAATTGGTACGGCCGCCATACGTGCTGAGCAGACCGAATTGCTCGTGGAGAGGAACGGACCAAATCGTCTCTCCCGTTTCCCCGTTGATGCACTGAAAGTAGCCGCAGACTCCTTGCGCGTAGACGTTGCCGGTTTCCGGGTCACCCACCACGCTCGACCAGCCGACTCGCGTGTCCGGGACATCCGAGAGCCAGACGTTGAAACGGTTGGTCCAAATCGTCTTGCCGGTTTCGGCGTCGAGACAGACGACTTGCTCGCCTTCTCGCGCCGTTTTCGGTTCGGCTCGGGCCAACACATAGAGCTTTCCGTTCATCACGATGGGCGTGCTGCGCGTGCCCAAATCATCCCGCTTCCAGGCCAGGTTGCTACCTTCGCCCCCTCGCGGATTCCAGTCGTCGATCAAGCCGGTCTCGTAGGACGTGTTGTTGTAGTGGGGGCCTCTCCAATAGGGCCAATCCCGGGGATCGGCTGTTTTGCGTGTGGAGCGACCGGTAGGGATCGTCTCCAGACCGCCCGGATCCGGCACGTCGGCGATTTCGACCGAGGCGAAGACCGGATGATGTCGCTTGGCCTGGTGGCTTCCTTCCTTAGGAGGGTCCGGCAGAACCACGCGGGGAGCCTTGGAGTCTTGGGAACAACCGATCAGGGCTCCCGCCGACACGGCGAGCAGCGCCCAAGCGGCGAGCGTGGTGGCGAGTTTGATCCGGTTCATGGGAGCACTCCTTGTGCGGTCTGATCGTTGGCCGATCCGCCATCGGACGCAGGCTCGTCATCGAACCACTCGTCGGCTGGATCGAATTTGGGATGAACGACGATCGCCACCTTCATCCGCCCCACGGCCCGGTGACGCGTTCCCGGACGCACCACGATGGCCATCCCCGGGCGCACATCGACGCGTTGGTGGTCCAACTGCATCTGGGCACCCGGTTCGCATTGCAGGAAATAGTAGATCTCCGTCAATCGGCGGTGATAGTGGAGCCGAGCGTCGGTGTCGATTTCGGTAACGTGAAACGTGAGCGGCAAATCGGGGGCGTCGGTGAGAGCTCGGCGAGCCGTACCGCAAGGGCAGTCGGTCGCCGGCAAAGCGTCGAAATCAATGATCTCAAATGGTGGCACCGCGGAAGGTGGGTTCATGGTCACCGAAAAAAACAAGCTCATATCGATGGCGGCCCGGCGGAGCGCCTCGGCCAAAGGGGGGCGGCATCCATGGTAACTCACGGCACGCCGCTCCGCCAGTTGCCCGGCCGCACAACCGGCAAAGTTTTGCCAGACTTCGTGGCGGGAAAGGTTTGCGCAACAGTCGCTGTAAACCAGTTGCAGAAAAAAACTTCTGAACATTCAAGGTCGTTTGAACGAGGCGCCGATACCGTTGTTGGAATCCGACTTCGCGACAGCGGCAACAGCGGCGACGAGGCGGATCCAACCGGAGCGGACTTTCGAGTCAAGGATTGGCTCGACCGGTTCTGGCGCATCACCAATTACCGCGGGTTTTCCCGCAAGGCCCGCAGTAGACCTGTCGATCGGATTCGCTCACGAAACAGGTTGCCTGACGACGCACGATCCGGGCGAAGCGCCAGTGGAAAGTTCCAGCATTAAGGAGACATGGCTCAATGAAGTGGCAAATGATGGTAACCTCGCTGGTGCTGGGCTTGGGCATCAGCACTCAGAGCTTCGGGTTCGAGTTGCTCGACCAGATGCTCGGAATCGGTGGAAACGGATGTGACAGCAAGTGTTGCGACGACCACGCCGGATGCAAGGTCGATCCCGGTTGCGGTGTGAAGCACAACGGTTGCTGCGACAAAGGTCGTCATCGTTGCGGTAAGCGACATGGCAACGGATGTTGCGAACCGAAGTGCAAGGTCGATCCGGGCTGCTGCGTGAAGGATCCCGGTTGCTGCGGCAAGCGTCGCGGCCATGGCTGCGGTGTGAAGCACAATGGTTGCTGCGACAAGCACAACGGCTGCTGCGACAAGCCGAAGTCGTGCTGCAAGAAGCGGCGCTGCCTGCTCGACGCGCTTTTCTCCTGCAAGCGCGGTTGCTGCGACAAGGGCTGCGATCACAAGCACGGCTGCGAAGCCAAGTGCAAGGTCGATCCGGGCTGCTGCGTGAAGGATCCCGGCTGCCACGTCGATCCCGGCTGCTGCGGCGGACATCCGGTTCCCGCCGAGACCAAGGACGCTGGCCCCAAGGCTCCCATGCCGCCGGCTCCCATCGTCGATCCCTCGGCATACGTGCCCAGTCAGCGTCGCGTCGTTCAGGTCAGCTCCACGATCATTCGCTAAGCTGATACTTGAGACTGTGACGATAAGCGACTCATCCATTGCGGATGGGTCGTTTTTTTATTTATGGTCCCGTTCTTTCCGACGCGGCTGCACCGGTTCCATCATCCCGCCGCAGCGCCAGCAGCGTGCCGAATGTGAGCAGGTCGCCGTGGTCGCGAGCATATTCCAGAAGCCACTCGGTGGCCCCTGCGCCGGTCGCCACCTCGAGCAAGGTGGCGACCAGGTCACCCGGAAGTCGTTCGGGATAGAGCCGCACCGCCTCGCGAACGGCCCGCTCTCCCTGCCCCAACCGAATCAGCAGATCGATGTAGACCTCGCGCGCCATCGAAGGATCGGGAGCGTCCGGCTCCAACACTCGCTCCGCTTCTCTCTGGAAAAACGCCGTCGCCTGTTCGACTTCCCGCACGTCGCGTTCCAGTAGGGCCTCGAAGAAGTGAGAATGAGCCGGATAGAACGACTCGAAGGGGGAAATCTCGGGTAGTTGGTACAGCGGTGCCA
>JALSIV010000461.1 GCA_026989685.1 Pirellulaceae bacterium
CCGACGAAGAGGCTCCGGCCGTCGGATACTGCCCGGTGTAGTAGCCCGAAGCGGCAGGCTTGGTTTGTCCCGTGGCATACGCTGCCGTCGCGTAGGGATTGGAGCCCGCTTGTCCGTGAGCGTGCTGGCTGTGATCGTGTCCGGCCGGCTGATTGGCCGCCGTCATGGTGGCTCCTGCAGGCTGGGTCGTCCCACCGTAAGGCGTCATCCCCACCGAAGGCGGCGTCAGGTACTCCGGCGGCCGGTTGGCTGCCAGGTTCGAGGTGGTCGGCTTCTTTTTCGACCAGGAGAACATGTTCCGAGTCGATTGGCAACCGACACTCCCGGCCACCATCCCGATTACGACTGCCCAAGCGATCCAGCGACCCGATGAAATACGCATTTCCTTATGCCTCACTCGCAGACCCGTTGAAAAGAGGAGTCTTCAGTGCATCCCTGCCGGAAGACGTCCCGGTCCTTTGCCGTCCCATTGGCGCCGTGGAGCCCACCGGAACAATGGTGGGCCAGCCCACGTACCCATACTTTCGGCGAACAGTGCCCGGATATTCAATTCAATTGGCAAAAGTTGCCGAGAAATCCGAGAACTCCCCGCTTGTGGTCGCCAACAGGGCGGCGGATGATAAGCCGTCGCCGGTCGGCCCGTCAAGAGCAACCCCATGGTCGATGGTTCGAACGCGGGACCGCCCTGGCACACTTTCGGGCACGCTGGGCCGCGGCGACCCGGATGTGCTATATTCGCCGGCGGGTGGTCAACCGTACGAACTTCGGCCAGCGCAGCGATGAACCAACGGTTTCACAATCGGTTCGGCACTAGGCGATTGAGCGTGGCAGTGGGATTGGCTCTGCTGCTGGCCGTGTTGGCTTGGGCCAAGCTTCCCGATGAAATCTCTCACTGGCATGCCGCATTGGCTCGGGAGGCCGAGCTGAATGCGGACTATGCGAAGATGGCGGCCTGGGCGACGCGTGCCATCGAAACGGCTCCGCACAAGCCGGACTGGTATCTGCTGCGGGCCGAAGCGCGCAGCCGGCTCAAGCAATGGACCGAGGCGGCCCGCGATCTGGACGAGGCCGTTCGTCACGGCGTGCCGGAAGTCAGCGTACGGGCGCAGCGAGCCGAGCTGTTACTCCATTTGGGACGCCCGCAGGCAGCCTTGAAGGAGTGGAAGGCACTTTGGAAGGACCAGCAAGCGCTCAGTCGTGCGGAGGGACTGAGCCAGTCCGCAGCGTGGCTCGAGCTGGTTTTGCTCAACGGATTGGCTTATCACCGAGCGTTGGCCAAGCAAGAGTTACCGGCAGCCCTCGAAGATGCCCGCAGGATCGTGCGGTTGCGGGACGACATCCGCCTCCGGGTGGCGCCCAACGCCTATCTGGCTCTTTGCGGCGCGAAAACCCACATGGAAGTCGGCGATTCGAAACAGGCACTCCGGCTGGTCGGCACGTCGATCGGCGTGCTTCGCACCCGCATCCACTACTACCAGAGGCGAGCGACGGCCGTTGCCAACCTGTCGCCACATCGCTATCACGATGAGCTGAAGGCACTTCGTGGGATGTTGGTGGCGTCGTACGTCGAACAGCACCGGATTTACGGCAAGCTCAAGCTGAAGGAACCGGCCGCTCAAGCTGCCGACTTTGTCTCGCGACTGAACGGCGACCTGGAGAAGGACGGCTGGGGAGTCGACTTGTACGGCGGTATCAAGTCGGCACAAGATCTCTGCCAATACGTCGACACGCTGGCCGTCGTGGAGTTGGAACTGGGAGAGGCGGACGCATCGCTGCGACACGCCGATCTGGCCGTGCGGCTGGCCGAAGCGCTTCCCGTGGCCCACCGGTGGTTGCTGGAGATCAAGGCGCGTCAGCGAGTCGATACGCGCTTTTGGCAGCGTCAGCAGGAGAGTCTGCGACCCCTGTTGGCCGTACTGGTCTACCACCGCGGGCTGGCGCGCAAAGCGTCGGGCGACATGGCGGGGACGAAGAGCGACTTCGACCGCGTTCGCAGCCTCGGTTTTGAGCCGGGCCCCCACCTGTTCTAACGGCGCGATCGGGACCGCGCCCGTTCCTGGTCCTGACAACGGCTCAGCGCCGAGTGTAGATCACCACCAGAAACAACAGCGCCTCTTGCGAACCGACATTCTCAATGGCGTGAGCCACATCGGCGGGATAATGTGCCGAATCACCCTCGGCCAACTCCGTCTGCTCTTCGTCCGACACCAGCAGAACCTGCCCCTGCTGCACGGTGAGAAACTCCCGGGTACCCGCAAAGTGCGGCGCACTGGTCAGATGAGCTCCCGGTTGCAGCCGGACCTCGTAGAACTCGACATCCTTCTCCAAGTGCAGGGGAGAAAGCGTTCGAATGCGGGCTTGCGAATCGTCGCGGAACAGGTAGGAGACGTCGGTAGCTCGGATCACGTCGATCCGAGGCCGGGGAGTGGTGGTTTGCACCAGTTCGCCCAACGTGACTCCCAGAGCCTGCGCGATCTTATAGGCGACACCGAGGGTCGGATTGGCGACTCCCCGCTCGATCTGGCTGATCATCGAACGACTGACACCGCTCAGCGATGCCAGTTGGTCCAACGTCCAACCCTTGCTTTTTCGCCAAGTCCGGACGCGGCGCGAAATCAATTCGTGGACCGGTTCGGCGTGATCATCGGGGGAAGGCATGAGGCAGGGGGGTGCGGACGCAAAAGGAAAAGCTGGCCCCCTAGGATTTGAACCTAGACTAACTGATCCAGAGTCAGTCGTGCTGCCGTTACACTAGGGGCCAATCGCCCAAATACCCTAAGCGCCGCGACCGAGCCGGTCAAGACCGGAACGGTTCCACTCCTTGCGAGTTGACTCGCCGGTCACTCGCGATTTAGAATCGAGGTTCGTGGGGAGGCCCCCATTCGTGCAGCCCTCGGCCGACCGGCTTCCCCTCACTCGGGCGCTTTCGAGCCTGTAGCAAAATCCCCGGCGCCGGCTCCCAACCGGGCGCGTGTTGCTTGCGACCGGGAGTTTTGGGACAGCCTCTTGGTCTTTTCCAAGGATTGCACAAGTCATGGCCAGGTTGGTTGCCAAGAACGGCCCGCTGAAAGGCGAGACGATCCCGCTGGACGGAACCGAGATTATCTTGGGCCGACGCCCCGACTGCACCATCGTGGTCGATGAGGGGGAAGTGAGCCGTCGCCACGCCCGCATCACCCACCGAGACGGAAAGTACTATTTGGAGGACTTGGGAAGCGCCAACCACACGTATATCGATAGTGTTCCGTTGGTACCTCACGATAGCCGCCCCCTGAAACACGGCACCGAATTCAAGCTCTCCACGATCTGCTTCCAGTTTCTCGACGAGGACTCGGCAGCCGCGGCTTCCGGCGATCCCAACCCGTTCTTTGTGGATGACAGCCCCGAGTCGGTAACCTCCACGATTTCGTCGAAGTTCGGCATGCAAAGTCTCAGCGAGTCGGGCTGGGCTGCGTCCAGTCCCGCCGTAACGCTCGAGGCGATCCTCGAAATCAGCCGGGCCCTCGGCGGAGCCTTGAGACTCGACAGCGTGCTGCCTCAGGTCCTCAACAGCCTCTTCCGGATTTTTCCCCAGGCGGATCGAGGATTCATCGCGTTGTTGGACGAGTCGGGCCGTTTGATCCCGCGGTGGTCGGAAACTCGCCGGCAAGAGATGGAGGGTTTCCGCGTCAGCCTGACGATTGCCCGTCAAGCGATGGAACGCAAAGAGGCCATTCTCTCGGGCGACGCCATGACCGATAGCCGCTTCGACATGTCCCAGTCGATCGCCAATTACCGAATCCGGTCGATGATGTGTGCTCCGCTACTCGACAGCAGCCGCGAGCCGATGGGGATCTTGCAGGTCGACACGGTGGACCAACGCAAGATTTTCCGCACGGCCGATCTGGAAGTCCTGGCGGCCATCGCCACGCAGGCCAGCAACGCCATCGACAACGCGAACATGCACGAACGGGCCATCGAACAGGAAAAGGTCCAGCGAGATCTGGCGGTGGCCCGCGAAGTCCAAAAGAGCTTCCTGCCGCACCAGCGACCGGAGATCGAGGGGTTCGAGTTTTTCGACTTTTATGAACCGGCCAATCATGTGGGCGGCGACTACTTCGATTATATTCGCCTTCCCGATAACCGACTGGTCGTCGTGGTCGCCGACGTGGTAGGACACGGAGTGGCCGCCGCGCTGCTGATGGCGAAACTCTCGGCCGAATTCCGCTACTGTATGGCGACCTATGCGGACCCGGGTGAGGCCATAACCGAACTCAATCGCCGGCTCGCCGACATCCCCGGTGGCCGATTCGTAACACTGGTGATGGCCATGTTCCGTCAAGACAGCCATGAAGTGCAGGTGGTCAACGCCGGCCATATGCCTCCCCTGGTGCGGCTGGCCGACGGGGAGGTCGAGGAGATCGCCTGCGACGAGACGTTCTATCCGCTGGGCATCCTGGACGACAGCCAATACCGCGTGATCACCACCCAATTGAAACCCGGAGAACTGATGCTGCTGTTCACCGACGGCGTCTACGAAGCGTCGGACGCCGACGAGAACATCCTGGGGTTTCCCGCCATGCAGGAAAGTGTGAGGCGGTCCGATGGAGCCCCCGAACAGACCATTACCGATCTGGTGGCGCTGGCGCGTCGACATGCCGTGCAACAAGACGACGACATGTGCCTGGTCGCCGTTCGGCGACACGCCTAACGCGGGCTGCGCCCGCAAGGCTGGAGGGGGAAGACCGGAGGCTGTAGGGATGGTGGTGACAACCGAAGGCCTTTGCAGGATGCACGCACGGCGCGTCGTGATAATCTTGATAATCTGTAGAGAAGACTTCCGAGGAACACACCGATGTCGATTCACCGCCTTCTTCCGCTGGCCGCTGTCATCCTCTTGTTCACCGGGGCGGCTCCCCAGTTGATGGCCGCCCCGCCGGCCGACTTGCCGCGTCCCGCGACCGACGCGGCGAAGTGGCAAGGCGAATACCAGGGACCCAGCAACTACCAGATGTTGATTGGCTTGCAGGTGAAGGCAGTGGGTGAAGGGCGGTTTCAAGCCCGGTTGTTCGAAGGGGGGCTGCCCGGGAATGGTTGGTGCGGCGATCGCCCGGTCCACGAGTTGGCGGGAACCGCCGACGGCCGTTTGCTCACGCTGCGTGGCGGCGAGTGGGTGGTCGCCATCCGTTATCCCTACGCCACGGTTTATCATCGCGGCGGAAGCTACATCGCCGGACTCACCAAGGTCGTGCGCTCGAGCCCTACATTCGGCGCGGCGCCCCCGCCGGGTGCCATCGTCCTGTTCGATCCGAAGTCTCCGTCGCTGGGTGAACTTCAAGACGCTCGACTGACGGCCGACAGCCTGCTGGCTCGCGGTGCCCAGACTCGGCGCACGTTCCGCGACTTTCGACTTCACGTCGAGTTCCGCACTCCTGCGATGCCGACCGCTCGCGGGCAACAACGAGGTAACAGCGGAATCTACCTGCAACGCCGTTACGAAGTCCAGATTCTCGACTCCTTTGGCGACGCCCCTGCGTTTAATGGTGCCGGATCGATCTATCGTACTCGGCCCCCCAACATCAACATGTCGTTTCCTCCGGGGCAGTGGCAGACGTACGACATCGAGTTCTTTGCCGCTCGTTTCGACGCCTGCGGAACCAAAGTGGCGCCTGCGGTCGTTTCGGTGTGGCACAACGGGGTGCTGATCCACTACCGTTTTCCGTTGCCGAACAAAACGGGAGCCGGGCAACCCGAGGGTCCGGAGGCCGGGCCGGTGTTGTTTCAAGACCACCGCGACAACGTGGTCTACCGGTATGCATGGATCGTGCCGCTATGATGCGGGCTCGCGCTGCGTCGCTTCTTGCCAGGCCCGGCAGGCCGGCAGCGGCTCGCCCGCCGAGTCGATCAATCCCGCCGACGGAAAGGCGGGCGCGTCCCGATCGACAAACGCGTTGTAGGCGACACCGTGAACGGAGGGGGAACTGGCGGCCACCGCCGCCAGCATCCGTAGCTGCTGGGCCTGCCACTCCGGCGCGATCGGGCGAAGCCTCGCATCGTGCAGCACGAGCGGCTTGGCCTCTGATCCATCGTGAGGATGGTGGGGAACAGCCAAACCGACCAACAGTGGAAGTTCCAGACGAGACCATCGCTGCAACATCATGTGGACCGCCAAAGGATCTCGCTGGAGGGATCCTCCCGGCCAATATCCCCAATGAACATCGATCCCCACTCCCCGCAGCCCCAAGTCGGCGCGTACGAGCGCGTCGGCGAAATAGAACGCGGGAAGTTCCAGTTCATTGCGGATCAGAGATTCGCTCCAGGGCTGGTCGAAACGCATCACAACGGGAGTCTTGCCACCTCGCGTACGCACCGACTCGATGGCGGTGGCCGCCACCCGCAACCGGTCTTCACTGACCAACCCGAGATCGCCGGGAACATTCAAACCGGCCGCCGATTGCCATAAGTCCACGTCGTCGCGGTAGCGTTTGACGACTTCGGCAATGAACTCGTCCACGGACCGCAATAGGATCTCGATCGGTCGATCGTGCAACAAGAAGGCCCAGTCGGGGAGCCAGCGGCGATCCAGCCGCAGCAGCGGTCCCATCAGAATCCGCCGCCGCCGCGATTTGGCCCACGCCACCCACCGATCAAGCCGACTCCAGTCGAACGTCCCGTCTTCCCGCTCCAGATCGCGCCAACGCACGGGAATCGACACGGCGTCGAACAACTCCAAAAAAAGCGTCTCCAGACGTTCGCTGGAAAACGGCGTGACCACGGTGCCGACTCGCAGCGTCTTCGGAATTCCCGATCCGTCCGCCGCGCGGTCTTGTTGAAACCGGTGCAAATCGGCCATCAGGCCCTCGATGGCTCGCAGGCCGGCAGTGATGGAGACGCACGCCGTTTCCACCTCGTCGCTGGCCAAATGGTCCAGGAACGCGCGTTGCGACGCGTCCGCGGCATCTCGGGATCTTGTGCCAATGGGAACGCCCGCCATTTGCATCTGACTGGCCAACTCACGGACGCGCGAGGTGGTCCCTCTTGCCAATTCGCGTTCCAACTGGTACGCCCCAGCCTGTTCGCGCAACGACGCCGTCACCAGGCAGGTCCAGTCGCCGGACTCGGTGATCCACGGGCAGACGAAGAAACCCGACTCCCCGATCTCTCGATAATGCACCAGGTGCTCGCTGTCCTCCCAAACAGTCCGCCCCTGCCAGGGACAGCGGTCGACTCCATAGACATGAACCACCTCGGGGGCGAATTCGGGAAGGCGGTTACGCCGCGAAACTCGAAAGCGCAGTGCACCCATCCCGTTCGACCCCTA
>JALSIV010000462.1 GCA_026989685.1 Pirellulaceae bacterium
GACCGAATCGGCGGCTCCACCATGCACCGACCGCAGGGAGGCCGTCAGTCCCGTCGCCAGCGATGCACCCAACCAGGTTCGCCGATCCAGCACCGCCGCCTGTGTCCGTTTGTTCGTCATCCCACTCTCCCCGACAAGGTTCTCGTTGGCCACCGCGGATCGAAATTCAGCCTCCGAGCGTCTTGACTGCCACGATGGATTTCCGATCGATCGACCATTATACTGGAAAATGCCTTCCGTTTCCCCCGCACCAATCCGCGACGAACAGGTTGCCATGAACTTTCGAAGCGGAGCCGTTCGCCAACTCTCCGGCATGAGGATGTTCGCCATGCACGCCACTTTGTTTCCTCGAGTTGTCACCAGCGCCATCGCAATCAGCTTTTTCCTGCCGGCCGGATTCGCGTTGTCCGCCGCCGACGGGCAGAGCGCCGACACGCCGATCAAGATCGCCACCTTCGACGTCGACGCCACGCCCCCAATCGGCTCGGCGATGGCCTACGATCCGGTGCGGCGGCTCGATGAAATCACGCTCCGCTGCCGAGGCATCGTGCTGTTGGGAGCCGGCGAACCGATCGTGCTGTGTGCCGTCGATTGGATCGGCATCGGCAACGGAGGACACGACGCCTTTCGGGACGCACTGGCGGAGGCTGCCGGCACAACGCGCCAGCGAGTCGCCGTCCATACCCTTCATCAGCATGACGCCCCGGGCTGCGACTTCACCGCTGAGCGGCTGCTCCGCGAGTTGGGAGTCGGTGCCATCGGCCGGTACGAAGGAACGTTTCACCGCGAAGTAATCCGACGAGCCGCCGAAGCGGTCAAGTCATCCCTCGATTCCGCTGAGGCGATCACACACTACGGATGGGGTGTCGCCAAAGTCGAGAAGGTGGCTTCCAACCGCCGTATCTTGGGACCTGATGGCCGCGTGCGCGCCGTGCGCTGGACCACGACGCGCGATGCGGCGCTGCGAGCCGAACCCGAAGGCGTCATCGATCCCGAAGTATCCCTGCTCTCATTCTGGAACAAAGACAAGCCGGTCGCCGTACTGAGCTACTACGCTTGCCACCCCCAGAGCTACTACCGGATGGGCATCCCCAGTCCCGACTTCCCCGGCATCGCTCGGTTCATTCGTGGCCAGGCCGTTCCCGAAGCCCTGCACGTCCACTTCAACGGTGCCGGCGGAAACATCGGTGCCGGCAAATACAATGATGGCTCCAAAGAAAATCGCATGAAACTCGCCCTGCGTCTGGCCGATGGGATGGCTCGAGCCTGGAAGGCCACCAAGCGCACGCCACTAAAAAGTGGCGATATCACCTGGAAGAGCTTGCCCGTGCGGCTGCCGATCGCCGAACACATCGATCAAGCGGCACTCGTGAAACGGCTCACTTCGCAACAGCCCCGCGACCTCTATATCTCCGACGCCAGCCAACTCGCCTGGTGGCAGCGCTGCCAGGAGGGACACGCGATCGACATCTCTTGTCTTGGAGTGGGCAAGGCTCGCGTATTGCACCTTCCCGGCGAGTTGTTCGTTGAATACCAATTGGCAGCCAAGAAGATGCGGCCCGATCTTCACGTCGCCATGGCCGCCTACGGAGACTACGGTCCCGCCTACATCGGAACGGAAGAATCCTACGAACAAGGCGGCTACGAAACGAGTCCTCGCGCGAGTTACGTGGCACCTCAGGTCGAACAAGTCCTCACCGACGCGATGAGGAACCTGCTGGGGAAGGCTCCCGTGCCGGCCGGCTCATAACCTCCTCGAAAAACCGAGCCGCTTCTTCCCAGGCGAATTCGTGATTCCCCGGCGGAGAAGTGAAACGGGGCTTGTTCCCGCCGAGCCGCAAATACAGGTCCGCGATCTGCGCCACACAGCGTTCGGCCTCCTGGGGTGAAAAACCGTCTCGCTGAGCATTCGAGATGTGAAGCGGCCGCAGGGCCACCAGCAACGCCATCTCGGGCAGGTCGAATTTCGGCAACAGTCCGGGGATGGCTCCGCACTGGCAGTGCCGATTGCGATCCTTGATGAACGACTCGCGCATGCTCCCAAAGATCCCTTGCACCGACGCCGCTTTGACTCGAACATCCATGGCGGCCGCCGATAGTGCCAACAAGCCCCCCGTGGAAACACCGGTGACTCCCACGTTGGACGCATCGACCAGTGGATCAGAAAAGACGTGGTCGAGCAGCATTTGTTGATGTGCGAACAACAGGCTGTACCAACCATAGCCGTCGAGCCGAAGGATACGGTCGAGTTCCAGGTGCCGATCACGCTCCGGTTCCATCCCCACGTTCTCCATGGCGTAGACCAGATATCCCCGCTCGGCGAAGCGAGCCGCACAGGCGTGCTGGTAGCTGTCTCGTTCCGACAAGATCTGGCGCACCTTGCCATGCCCCATGAAACAAACGATCGTCGGCAACTTGCCGCCGGCTCCGGCCCGAGCAGCAGCCTGGGGCACTAGCCGGAAAAAGCGAAACAGCAGCCGACCGTCGGTTAACACGTGGAACTCTTGCTGAGTGAATCCCGACTTTCGCACCGACTCGCCGGCGGAAACGATCTTCGCCGGATGATCGTAGCGAAACACCAAACGTCGGCGAAACTCCGATCGGCAACGCCGCTGCCACTCCTCCCATTGCTTCCGACTCTCGAACGGTGGCACGTTCAACGGCCGCCGCCGCGTCGCCCAACGGCCGTAGAGGAAAGAAACCGGCAGCGGATCGGGAGACGACATCGCCTTCCGGTAACCGGGCATTCGCTCCGCCTGTTCCGGGCTGACGACGGCCAGACAAAGCCACCAAGGCGGCATGTCATCCAGCGTGTCTCCCGCATCGAATCGGCGGCAGTAAATGTCGGCGAAGTGGGCGCGTCCGCCCAAGTTCCCATTGCTGGTTCCCCGATACGCCCGCGCGGTCACCCCACGCCAACCGAACTCGCGCGGCCGTCGCCCTTCGGGGAACGACCACGCTCCCGTCCGGTTGTACTCCAAAGCAGCGAACACGACCGTCGGACGACGAAAACGGATACGCACTCGGTCCCCCTCCCCTCCTGCGAACATCACCCGAGGAAGCCCGCTCAGCTCGTCGGGCAGTTGCAACATCCGGTAGTCGCGGTTCAGAAAAGTCGGCGTCCCCTTCTCCGAGACCCACGGCACTACCGTCGCTCCCGGAAGAAACTCGATTCGCTCACGCAGCGGGCGTATCACCGGCTGGCACCGAAGCCACTGGGCGAGTGTTTTTTTCGCCTGCCGCGGATCGTTCACCAACAGATCATCGGGGCGGTACTCGAGCAGCGGCAACAAGTCCTGAACCGTCCCGCTGGTCCCGTTCAGTTGTAACCGAGCGCCACAGTTCCGCACCCGTTGCACGACTCCCGGCTCTCGATTCGGATCGATCCAGCGCGGCCAGATGCGGATCGTCTCCGTCCCCGCCTTTGCAAACGCCTCGATCTGCTCCGCGTCGGCGATGAATGCCAGTTGCCGCGCGTGGGGCAACAACCGCCGAAAAGCCTCAGCTTGCTTCACCGAGTGAACGCCGAGTACGATCCGGTCGAGATCGCCATGCCGCCGCACAACTTCGGCCACGGCCTCTGCGTACGGTTGCCCTGCTTCCTTCAAATCCAGCAGCACGTCGATCCTGCCCCGGCATTCCTCCAAGACTTCTTCCAGCGTCGCAATCGCCGTCCCCTTATATTCCGGCCCGAAGTACGAACCGGCATCCAACCGCTTAAGTTCCGAGAGCGTCAGGGCGCTGGCAGGTCCCTTGCCATTCGTGGTACGGTCGAGTGCCTTGTCATGCATTAGGAACAAAATGCCGTCCCGGCTGGTTCGCACATCGATCTCGACAGCATCGGCTCCCACTTCGATGGCGCGCCGAATGGCCATCAACGTGTTCTCGGGACGCTCGGCCATCGCACCGCGATGAGCGATCAGGCGAGGACGGTACGGCCGGTCGGACGCCCCCGGACGGCCTTCGGCCGCCGCCGTTCCGGCCACCATCGCCATCAGCAGAAACCGCGCGGCGCCCGACCGAAAGAACGATCCTGATCGCGGGCGATACGCCCGAACGCGGGCTGCGCCCGCAAGACTGGAGACGGGAGACCGGAGGTTGTAGGGATGGTGGTGCCCATCGAAATCCAGTGCACGATGCGCGCACAGCGCGCAGATGTTACGAAGTAAGACTCGAAGAATGGGGCCACAACGGCGAAACGCACCCCACACC
This sequence comes from Pirellulaceae bacterium, assembly GCA_026989685.1. GTDB lineage: Bacteria > Planctomycetota > Planctomycetia > Pirellulales > Pirellulaceae > S141-3. The sequence goes on from JALSIV010000462.1 coordinate 4,213, forward strand.
ATCAGCCATCCTCGTCTTGCATGCATCGTCATCACGGCCTCAACCGCGTTTCGACTCTTCTTGGAGTGTCATGCCGCGGGTATTTCCGCGGCCTCCAGTTACGACTACACCCCCACAGTCTCCCGCCTCCGGTCTTGCAGGAGAAGCCCGCCTCTGGAGAAAGGAACGCTCACGATCCGCGACAACCGGGCTTCTCGGCGATCACGGTAATAAACTCCTTTGTCGTTCCCGATGGTGCCGGAAACGTGTCACGACGGGATAGCAGGATCTGCCACCCCACGAGGTGCTTTTCGATTTCGTCGGGCGGAAACAAATAGTAATCGTCTGTGTCGAACATTTCCATATAGGTTGTCCCCTGAATCAGCACGTTCAACACCACTCGCCCGCCGAGGCGGACATGCTCCAGAATCGAATCCAGCAATCGTATGGCCTGCCGTCGACGCATAAACATCAGCAGGCCGATAGCCACAATCGTGTCATAAGACTGGTCGATACTCCAACTGGATATGTCGGCCTGGACTGCTTTCACGGGAAGCCCCTCCCGTGCCGCATCGTGGTTGACTCGCTCCACGGCAGCCCGACTGGCATCGACGGCCAGCACCTGATGCCCCCGCCGTCCCGCTTCCAAACTCAAGTTGCCCAAGCCACAACCCAAGTCCAGAACGGTTCCTTTGAGAAAACTCAGTGCCTGAGTCTCAAACGGGTTCAACTGATAATCCTGCCGGCGGATTTGCTGCCGGAATTGGCTATCAAAAAACTCGATCGACCGGTTTCGTTTTGACGAACTCACGACCTGCCTCCTGTCTGAAGTACCTTGCCAGCGATGTGCGCGCGCAGCGCACGGTCGGGATCCGGAGATCGAGCGTCGCCCGACAGTTCATCGCAACCGAGCAAACGGAACACTGTCGCGTGAAGCGATGAAATGCGACCGTGCGTTCCTTCTCCCTTCCCGTTTGCGCGTCAGCGTTCCCTTGATGCGTGTCCCCTCCGTCCGCGTAGCCCGCCACACGCATCCGGCGCCGCTCACGCTGCCCATAGGCTCCGGATAACGTGTCCATTCGTATCACCGAATCGTTACGCCGTCGCACAACCAGCCGTCGACCAGGGTCCGAGATTGCCCGTCATCGCCAAGCGCTAACCAGCAGGCGACCGGGAAGCACACCGCCGGAGCCGCTTTTCAGTCGATCCTCACCAAGCCCCGCCTCAGCGTGCCTGCGCATGCGTCCCACAAATGCGAGTTCATGATGCGAGTCATCATACCACGGTCGACCGTCCGAGTCAGCGGCGACCGACGATTTGCCGACGCCGCCATCGCGGAAATGAAGACGGCCGCCACGTTCAAGGACTGGAACCCCCGCCACTTTCTCGATACGGCTGAAATGACGACGGCCCTGGCGGTGAGCTACGACTGGCTGTTCAACGTAATGGACGGTCGGCAATGCGACACCATCCGCCGGGCCATCATCGAAGTCGTACTCACGCCCCAGACGGACGATGCAAAGTAAGAGGCTGTCACAAAACTCCATGCTGCAAGCAACACGCCCGAGGCCGAAAAGCAGTGCGGCGGGTTTTGTTACAGTCTCTAAAAGCAATACCCTGCATCACCATCGCCGCCCATTCATCGGCGCGGGTCACCCCGAAGGAAGCACAAAAAAACCTGGCCCACTCGCGTGGGCCAGGCGCTCGAGAGTCACAACAGATTCACCACGCGCTCGGCCAATCCCTTTTCACCAAGCACGATCTTCAGGTCACCGCAGGCGGCGATCTTCTCCAGAACCTCCAGTTCCCGCAACCGCATGAGTGTCGGATTGTCGGCCAGCAACCGAGCCGTATTGGCCTGGCTCCGCATGGCCGCCGTTTCCTCACGCCGCGAAATCAAGTTGGCCTCGGCAGCCTTCTTGGCTTCCGTCACCCGGTTCATCAGGTCCTTCATGTCGCCCGGCAGGATCACGTCCCGGATCCCCACCGCGACGATGCTCAGTCCCAACTCGACAGCCCGCGTGCGGACCGCCTCTTCGATCTGACTCGAGACCTCGTCCTTGTTCGCGAGGAAGCTGTCCAGATCGCGAGTACCGACCACCGCCCGCAGCGCCAACTGCGTGGCCCGGTACAGCGCCTGCCGGGAATCGTCGCTCGCACTAACCGCCTTGTGAGCGTCGGCGACTCGGTAGCTCACGACGGCATTCATTCGCAAACTGACCTTGTCGGCCGTCATGATCTCCTGACCACTTACATCCACGGTTGCTTCTCGCAAGTCGACCTCGACCACCCGCGCATCCGCGGCTCCCCTCCAGAACGCGTACAGACCGGGCTGCAGCGTTTCGACGTAGCGTCCGTCGATGAACAGTACGCCGGCACAGTGCCGTTCGACCGTACACACGTCCAACAGAGCCCGCGCCATCGCCGAGCGCACGATCACTTTCAAGTCGGCGTGTTCGAACCGCACCTCGCGAGCGTCCACGGTTTCCACTCGGACGCTGCGGACTCCCGTCCAAAACAGGTACAAGCCCGGTTCCAACACGGATGCAAACCGGCCGTCGATCCACACCAGACCTCGCTGGTAGTCCTTCAAGTCGACGATCTTGGCATGTTCCCGGACGGCGTCCGACTTGGCGATCATCTCGAGATGCTCGTGCTCGAGCCGCGCTTCGCGCATGTCGACGACGTCGACGCGCACGGTCAATCCCGGATCGAACAGCCAGTGCCGTCCCGGCTCGAGAATCCCCACGAACTCGCCGTTTCGGAATTGGAGGCCGATTTCGTAATTTCGGATGTAGACTCGCTTCACAAACAACATAGTATTCGCCTCCTTGTTTACGAGGTGTTCTTCATCTTCTTCCAGCGGAATCGTCGGACATCTGGATGCCGACGCCTCGGCACTCACCGGCCTTCGGCCGTATCGGCCGTAAGGCGACGGGGCGTTCGGAGAACCACACGCCTGAGCACGGAGTGCAACTTGAGCGGTCACGGGGGCCGGTTTTCTCCTGCGTCGGCCCGCGAGCGCTCCGCGGAGTGACGCTCCGAAGGAGACTCGCCGACACCGGCAGGCATCCACCGGCACCAGGCGAATGCGGTATCCGCGCA